>JBATYU010000344.1:0-11264 GCA_049674245.1 Bradyrhizobium sp.
TGGGCACTTATATGAGGCTTCGCCAGTCAAGAGGTTTTTTGCGAGAGCATCGCTTTCTGCTTCCCAAGAGGCCTGTGTCTGCATTCATGGCATGATGGTCCCTTGCTTGGCCGTGCTTTTGCAGTCAAGCCCCAACGCCCCGCAGGGGTTGCGCCTTTGGGCGCAAGGGCTTGACGGCGAAAGGCACGCGCCGAGCGATAATGGTCTAGGCCATGTCAGGCGCTCGCGGGTTTCTCAGCGAACGAGTTAATCTCCCCCTTTTGTTGTCAGGTGTTCTTCGGTTGAAGTTACGTTTCTAGTTGGTCCATTTGATCCAAGGCGGAGCCCTTATTGAGATATGCGGCGCTCGCCGCATCAACTTATATCCGGTCGGGATTGCGCCCGTACCAAGGTCCCTCATGCATCGTTGCGAGGGCAAAGGGGCTCCAAGGAGGATGGGACCCATCTATTAGACGGCGTCTTGCAGCCATGTGCCCAAACGGTCACTCATCCACCTTGGATCGGCATGTTCCTCTTATCGGTCTTCAGGATTCCATCCGTGCTCTTATCAGTTCAGAACAGCGCCCGTCGGCACCACGCCGGTCTCCAAATAGCGCCACAGGGCGATCAGCAACTTCCGGGCCACCGCGACGATGGTGATGCGCCGGATGCGACCCTTGCGGGTCCCGACACGCTCTTGGAACCAGATACTCAACGGGCTGTCGGGCTGATGACGAAGCCACAACCAGGCCAGCTCGATCATAGTTGAGCGGGCCTTAGGATTGCCGGCCTTGCTGATGCCCTGATCACGGCACTTGGAGCCACTCTGGAAAGGACTCGGCGTGAGGCCCACATAGCTCGCTACCTGGTGGCGATTGTTGAATGGGCGGTAGAACACCTCGCCAGTCAACACGGTGGCAATCTCCGCTCCGATAGCCTTGAGCTTGACGAGATTCTGGATCGTCTTCGCGTTGGTATGCGCCGACACGTTCTCGGTCAACGCAATGGCGTCGCGCTCCGCCTCAATCTCCTTAAGCATCCCCAGTATGAGCTCCAGGCGCTGCAATTCGCGTGCGATCTCGGCTTTGAGCCGCGGCGGCAACTCGCGTCCGTCACCGGTGTGCAACTGCTCCAGCCGCAGCATCCGGTCACGCCGCATTGGCTCGTAGTCATAGATGCCGTGGATCGCACACAGTCCCTTGATGCGGTTGACGTGCTGGCCACGTTCAGCGATCAGCCGATCACGCTCACGGTGCAGCCGACGGTCGTCCTCTTCGGCGACATTTGGCACGCGCAACACACTCCACACCTTCGGCTCACCGCGCAGATATGCCATCAATGATCGCAGCAATCGCTTGGCATCGATGTGATCCGTCTTGGCTCGTCGTGCCCGTCGATCCACCTGCACGCTCGCCGGATCAATCACGTGGCTGCGCACGCCGTGGCGTTCGAGCAGACGGTGGAGCCAGAACCCGTCATAGCCCGCCTCGTAGCATGAGATCATTTCCACTGGTCGGCCCACCTCTCGAGCAACGCGCGTGCGGATCCGCTCCATCAGCTCCAAAAGCCCCCTCCAGTCACACCCATCCAATGTGTACCGGCTGATCTTGTCGGACAGTGCCGTGGTGATCGCCACGATCCAACTCTTCTTGCTCAATTCGATTGCCAGAAGACAGCGGACCGGGTCATGATCAGCTGCGACGGGCGGCAGGGTGTCTACTGTCTGGGCTTCCATCAGTGTCTCCTATGCATTGGTGGTAGGTAGGAACCGAGATGGTACCAAACCTCCCGTCCGTCGCGCCTGCATAGGATCTATTGCTTCGCCGTAGCGCTATGATGCAACGTTCAATTTTGCTCGACGGGTGCCCAGGGCGTACGTGAGCCGCCGATGCTGCTATGATGATCGCCCGGACTTTGGATGGGGCCACCGCCTACTTCCGTTGAACGCGCTGACCGGATATAGGTGCATTAACGTTGCGACAGGACGGGAAGGAGGTGCCGTGCCGAAAACGATCGCGGTATTGGGCTCCGCCCTCTTCTTTGCGGTTGCGCCCAGCTCGGTGGCGGGGCTCGTTCCATGGTGGATTACCCGTTGGGAGTTTCGGCCGCCCTTCTTCGATCTCGACGCGACGCGCGCCGTCGGGATCCTGTTGATCGTCGCCGGTCTACCCGGGCTTGTCGACTCGTTTGCACGCTTTGCGCTGCAAGGATTGGGTACGCCGGCGCCGATCGCACCGACGCAGAACCTCGTGGTGACGGGTCTCTATCGCTACGTGCGAAATCCTATTTACGTTGCCCTTGTCGCCGTCATCCTGGGCCAAGCGGCCTTGTTCGGCGACCAGCGCCTTCTTGCGTACGGTGCGTTGGTGTGGCTCGCCTTCCACGCGTTTGTCGTGGGGTACGAAGAGCCGGCGCTCGTTCGTGGGTTCGGAACGGAGTACGAGGATTTCCGGGCCAACGTCCCGCGCTGGATTCCACGGCTCACGCCCTGGCGAACCGCACGACGCCGGAATCATTCGTGACGCGGGCGCCGCCGCGGGAAGGGCGTGGTAGCGTGCCCTGTCGTGAAGTGGCGCGCCAACTAACTTCCTCAAGTACAATCAATTTTTCGATCGATCCCACAACGACCCAGACTAAACGCGGCCTTTAGTCTGGGGTGATTCGGGGGCGGCGCAGAAAAGCGAATCCCATCAACAGATTAGCTGGCGCGCCATGGCCGACGAAGATGGGCAATATTGCTTCGCCGTAGCGCTATGATGGAGCAGCCTAACATACGCTAGAATGCGCAAATGCCTCACTACCTGCGATTTGCCACTGCGCCACAGGCGGTAGTTTTCCCGACGCCGCGCTGGTCTCTTACGCCTCCATGGACAGGCACCGAACAATCCCGGGAATCGGTTCGATGTCCGGTAGGGCTACGAGGCGAAGTCGGGGCGCAAATTGCTGCGCCACATATGTCGCCTGTTGTCACTTGCCCTCGGGCTTGTCGAGATGATCCTGGGAGTGACTCTGCAGTTCGCTCGACAGGCCTTCCTGCAAGCCAGCGGGATCGCTGGCAGGTCCCTCGTACGCTTTCGCGAACCCGGTGAGCGGCAAGGTGAAGCTGATCGGCTTTCCCTTATCGAAGGCCTGGATCGCCAGACTCTGCCCTTTCTTCAACTTCTCGATCAAATCGGCGTCGGCTTTGTGATCCGCCATGCAACCATTTTTGGGCAGGCAGACGACATATGGCGCGGTCATCGCCTCCTTCTCGTCAATAACAATGCGGGCGCCCGGGACGAGCGCCACGCCCAGGGGCAGCGTAACGCGTAACAGCTTCGTATCGTCCCCTTGCGGCTCTATCAGCAGCGCGATAACGAGCTTTTGGCCCGATTTCAGGTGGCCGTCCGCGGCGGTGAAGCAGACCTCCTTGGCCCTGATTTCGGAAGATTGTTCCGTCACGCCCTTCGCGCAGTATCTGGTCCAGGGTGAAAAAATCACCTGCACCTGCTGCTGGCCGCTCCGTACCGTCTCGGCCGGCGCCGTCTGTTGCGCCCGTCCAGCGTTCGGCCCGATCGTAAGGGCGAGCGCAGCCATAGCCACTGTGCTCAGCACGCTGGTCTTCGCCTCGACCGATCTGGTCGGATGCATCATGTAGTCCCCCGGGTTTTAACTGTGGTGTTGCGAAACAGGCGTGCGCATCGCTGCGCACGCCTGCAGTCGTTCTTTCCCTTTCAGAGACGGCGCCCGAACGATCGCCGCCTCTGCTTGTTTGATTGCCATCAATGTCAGTGCGGTCCGTCGGCTTGGCAGAGGGCCGGGTTGACACCGCTGCCCTCAAAGTCGAGCGGACCGTTGACCTCGTGCTTGAATTTGACGAGCACGTCGTAGCACGCGACCGGCAGGCCCGGAGGGCCCGAAAGCGGAGTGCCGACTGGAGTGTTCTTCTCCAGGTCGCCGCCGCACTGCCAATTGGCAGCGTCATTGACATTGCCCGAGCCGTTATACACTGCGGTTTGCGGGTAGGGGCACAATGGACGTGTCAGGGTCGTGGGTGAGCCGGGGATGAAGGCAGGTGCGGCGGTGTTGCCCGCCCCGCTCACCTGGCTTGGTGCAATACCATTCTCGACCCAGTCGATGACCGCATTGAAGTCGGCGCCGTTCTGCGGCCACGGCCCAAGGCTTCCGTGGCTGAGAATGCCAAGGCCGCAGTGACTCACCCCGGGAGCATGGAACAGGCGGTAGAACTTCTGCACGCCCTTGAAGCCGTCAGACGAATCGTGGTCGTGGTCGAACAGCCCTGGGAAACTCGCAGCTACCACCCCATGCCGCTCCGCGTAACGCGCAGCCATCACCCGATAGTAATTGATCACACCGCGCGGCATGATGAGGCCGTCGTTTGCGCCGACGACGGTGATCATTTTCCCGCCGCTTGCCTTGAATGCGTCAAGGTCGTCGAACGTATCGGTAAGGTCGGCTACGTTTTTCGAGCCAGCCTGCGCGACCGCTGCGTAGGTTGTTACGGCGCCGGCAGGCATCGTCGTCGAATTCAGCGCGACGTTCCCCCAGAAGCCGGGGTATGAGCCCGGGAAACTACCAGCGTTGTAGTAAGCCGGATTTTCCAGATCCCATCCGAACTGCACAGGGGCGAGCGCAAACGGAACGTTTCCATCCCAGAACAGGAAGTCGGTGCCGCGATCGATCGGGAACCAGATTCTCTTGCCGGAGTCGTTACGCGGTCCGTCCCACATGACGTTGACCGCATCGGCTTCCGTTGAGGTCAGACAGTTCGGAGCCGCCGGCGCGCCTATTTGACCGCAGATATTGGCCTTTGCGTTGAACGTGCAGGTCCGCGGGTCATCGATAATACCGTCTTGCACTCCGTCGTTCTTGTCGCACGCGGCGATCGCCGCGTTTTGCACGGCCGCAAGCTTTCCGCCCGCAATCACCTCACTGGCGATATCGAACATCGCGATTTGACCCCACATCTGCGCGGTCTGGAAACGCGTCCAGTACATCGCCGGCGCGTTGGCGAGGATGCCATCCAATTCGCCGGCCAGCGTTTGAGCCAACGCATAGCCCTGATGACCGCCGGTCGAACAGCCATTCCAGTAGTTAAAGAGCGGCGTCTTGCCGTAATAGAGGTTGGCAACTTTCTTCGACCAGAGGATTTCTTGCTGAGGTCCGTTGTAAACCCAGTCCTCGATATATTGGTTGTTCAGTTGACCGAGGCTGAGGACGCCCTGCTGGCACGTGTTGTGAGGATCGTTGTTCGGATTACCGTGCCCGCCATCGGTGCCCGAGCCGACAAAGCCGTTGGCGACAGCGCGCGTCGCATTGACGTTGGTATTACCGGTGCAGCCACCGCCGCCCTCACCCTCGGTGCGACCGTTCCAGTTGCCTTCCACTGTCGTGAAGTTCAAGGGAGGATTGACTGTGGAACCGGTTGTGCCGCCATCCATCGAATTGAGCGGCAGACCGACGTAGATCGTGATGTTCTGAGGCGTCGGATCGTTTGCGGGGGTGCTGCTATAGCTCAATACCACCAGACAGTAAGCGACGGGAACCTTCGCCGAACTCGGGGGCGTGCCGGTGAAGTTGTTAAACTGCGGCCCGGGCGCTGTATTGGGGGGCACGATCTGCGCGTTCGCGTATTTGATATGGCCGCCCAACAGTTTGGCCGGCAGCTGCGTGCATGTCGTTGGCTGCGACGCCGGCCGCTCAGCGGCCGCGCGATACGGTAGCGCGGCTACGGCGCAGGTGATAGCGAGTGCGGCCATTAACGATAGGCGTGCAACGCCTTTTGTTCCCGGCATGAGTTCCTCCCTGTTGAATATGCTTGACGCTTCTTGGCGAGTTGGCGAACGATCCTAGGGCCGGGAGATTTGCAGCGAAACACCTATCGCGAGAAGGATTGCGCTCACTGGACAGGATTGCGCATTTGGGATTGAATTTAAGCGGGCTTGGTTGGCGGACATCTCACCTTGAGCCGGCGTGACCTCATGTTTACCGATCTCTCCAGCCGTGATGAAAGCTTTGAGAAGTTTCTCAGTACGTTCCATCTGCTCGCGCCTCACGCAAGAATAGTGCTGAATACCGGCCAAAGCGCATTTCGCTGGCAAGGCAAATTTGCGTCGACAACTGGCTTCTCCTGGTGGGAGGTTGAGTCCGAGATCGACTGGACATGCCGGTTTACACAGCAGAAGGAGAGACTCGGCCTCGTGCTGCCAAGCGCGGGAACCATGAGTGCAAGAATTCGAAATCGGACCGTGGCAATCGACCGGGAACACGCGCTCGCGCTGTGCGTGCCGGACGTCAGCTCGATCTCATATTCCGGTCACGGCAAGCACGGACACGTCACTCTCGAATTCGATGTCGCTGCCGTGCAAAGAACCCTTTCCGTTATTTTCGAGGGCGCTTCGCTGCAAAACAGCGAGCTTAGCCCGCAACTTGATCTTGCCAGTCCGGCAGGAAGGGTGCTCAAAGCGCTGGGCGAGGCCGTCGGCGCCGGAATGCAGGATACGTCCATACGGTCTGAAAAATCGATGGCGCTGCTCGGCGAATCCATTCTGCGGCTGGTTTTTCTGAACTTCCCACATGGCTTGAGCAATCGCCTGCGTCGTCAGATGGACGCCACGTCGCGTCAGATCACGAAGGCGGTCGACTTCATGCGTGCCAACATGCACCAGCCGCTGACGCTGAGCGAAGTGGCGGAAGCAACCGGGATCAGCGTGCGATCGTTGCAATATGGATTTCGCCGGTTTCGGAACATTACACCGCTCACCTATTTGCGCGAGATTCGCCTGGAGGCGGCGCAGGCCGAATTGTCCTCGCCTCTGAATATGTTGTCGATCAAGGATGTGGCGCTGAAGTGGGGCTTCACGCATATGGGGCACTTTGCAGCGAGATATCGTGCAGCTTACGGCGAGACGCCATCCGAGACGGCTCGGCTGGGGCGAGCCGAGGCCTCAAGGGCTTTGCGAGGTAAGGCATAGCGAGACGTTCAGCGGGCCGACACTGCTCACCGGCATCTGCTATTGCGCCGCCTGTGGGATGGCGATGACGTTACGCACCGGCAAGAGTGGACGGTATCGCTACTACACCTGCTCGACCAAGGCCCGCCAGGGTGACACCGGCTGCCGGGGACGGACTGTCCCCATGGAAAAGCTCGACACTCTCGTTGCCGATCACATCGAAAACCGCCTGTTACAGCCGGACCGTCTTGAGAAAGTCCTGTCCTCGGTCCTCGATCGCCGCGAGGAACGATCCGAGCGTCAAGTGTCACACATCGCTGAACTGCGTAAACGGGCGACCGAGGCCGACGCCAAGCTCAAGCGGCTCTACGACGCCATCGAGAACGGTGTAACCGATGCCTCCGACCTGATACTGAAGGACCGCATCGCTGAGCTGAAAGCGATCCGCGATCAGGCCCGTGCTGACACTGAGCGGGCCGAGGGAGCAATAGAACGGCTGGGTCCGACCATCACCATCCAGTCGATCAAGAAGTTTGCCGGGACGGCCCGCAAGCGAATGCGGATCGAGGGCGGTGGCTACCGGCGCGATTACCTTCGCGCGCTCGCCCAGCGCGTCGAGGTCGACGCGCAAGAACTTCGCATCATGGGCTCCAAGAGCGAACTGCTGCGCACGCTCGTCGCCGCTTCAAGCGCAAAAGCGGCGGGTTTTGGCGTGCCCAGTTCTGTCTGCCCTTCCTGAGAGAAGGGTGACAGTTCATTCCGGAGACATGGGTAACAGAACGTACCTAAGACATGGGTGACAACCTCGTGCCGAACGGGTTGTCGAGGGGTTGCAGGGTTTTCTGCTCCAGGTCGAAATATCCAAGATCTGAGTAGCATGAAGCTGGCGAGCCAAATGCCGTCATCGACTTCCTTGATGCCGAGTTTTTGGCCGGCCAGGACAGTAGAGATGTTGATCCGCTTGCGATGCAGGCAGAGCCGTCCGCAGGCGGTGACGATGACGTCGCGATCGTGGAACGGATAGGTCAGTTCCGGCAGGCCGGCATAGGAGCGCGCGGAGACTGTGTAGCGCTCGGCAGGGCACTTCATGCCGAGCGCCTCATGCGGGCGTTCGGCATTGAACTCGCGGAGGAAGGCATCGAAGCGTGCCTGCTGCTGCAGGCTATTGCAGCCTGGCGGGCGGGTCGCCTCCTTTTTGAGGGTGAGGTGCATGCGCTCATGCCGGCCGTTCTGTTGCGGATGACCGGGTTTGATGCGCTCGATGGCAATGCCGAGCCTGAGCCACCAGACCGAGAGCCTTGAGAGATTGAACAGGGCATTGGGACTGGCGAAGGGCACGCCGTTGTCGGAGCGAATGGCGAGCGGCAGGCCACGCTCGCGGAACAGCCGCTCGAAAGCGGTAATTGCAGGCTCTTCGCGTGTCGAATCGAGCGCCTCGCATAACAGCAGGAAGCGCGAGGCATGGTCGGTGACAGTCAGCGGATAGCAGTACCGGCCATTGCCGAGCTTGAACTCGCCCTTGAAGTCGGCGCACCACAACTCATTGGGTCCGGCGCCCGCAGACAGCGGCGTGCCGCGCGCGCGGTGGCGCGGCCCGCCGCCGTGCTTCACCAGGCCATGGCGATCGAGGACCGTATGGATGGTGCTTTTGGCCGGAACCCGGATATCCCCGTCGAGCCGCCTGACCAGAAGCTCTCGGATCTTGCGCGCGCCCCAGTGCGGCTTCTCGGTCTTGAGCCGGACAATCAGGCTCTCGATCTGCTCCGGAAGCTGGTTGGCATAGCGCACCGGCCGCCCGGAGCGATCGCTCAAGGCCTCAAGCCCGTGCTCCCTGTAGCGATCGAAAATCTTGTAGCCGGTCTTTCGCGAGACACCGAATTCCCGGCACACATCCGTCATGGCCTCGCCGTCCAACAGGCGGGCAACAAACCGAAGGCGCTCTTCCATCACCGAACTCGCTTTCCACGGCATCCACACCTCCCGCCCAAAAGCGAAAAGTGTTACCCATGTGTCCGGTACGAAATGTCACCCATGTCTCGGGCCGCTCAGAATGTCCCGCAAAATCGCAGCAAGCTGCCTGCCGTGATGGCACGCAACATTTTGCCAAGTCATGATTTGCCAAGTCATGATTTTGCCAAGTCATGGCGAACGGCTTGCGGGCTGCGACGCTGATATATTCAGTCTAGCGAGACTGCTGCCTTTTCCACTGCAAGAACTCTTGAAACAGTTGCCAGCGACTCTTGGGCGATGGCGCAGGTCGCGCGACCGCGGGATCCATGCGAAGGCGAAGATCCGCGGCGCTTGCATTGGATGATAGAATGACCGCCGAGACCGACAATACCAGAAATCTAGCGGCGTGCTTGAGCACACCCGTCCAAAGCGCTTTGCCCACGATTATTCCTCGACGCATGAAGAGTTGGCGATCAACTCGCAACTCGTCGGCCCGAGCTCAGCCTGACAAATTATGGTAAATTCTCCCTTAATGAGCGCTGTCAGCATGCCTTCCGTTATCTGCGAGCGCGCTCGCGTGAACGTTTTGTGTCGTCTGGGCAACGCTCGTTTGGTTTCTCCGATGGAACCAGCCTTTTGACTCCACAGCACGAACCATCACCGCGTAGATTGACATGAGGGGCTGGGTGACAAGATCGGCGGGCGGGGGCGTTCGCGTAGCCTGGTTTTCAGCCTCGATCAGCGCTACAGAGAGACCGCCTTCGGGCGGTCTCTTTGTTATCGGGTGTTCGCTCTCGCGCGGTCGTCAGGAAATCCCGCTGAGATAGTCGAGCCGTTGTTTTCATCGCAGCTGTACGGCAACGAGCGGCCTTCGCTGTTTTGTGGAGACCCCATCATCCCCGACTTTGCCCAAAGCTGCGGACGTCACCGGCTTTGCGTGATCCGCCTCACATAAGTGCCCACGCGATTCCGTTAGGTCTTTCGCGTGAGGCCAATCGATCCAAGGGGAGATTTCATATGCGCAAATTCGTTTTGATCGCAGCGATGGTTCTGGTGTCCGCAACCGCTCAGGCCGGACAGTCGCGCAGCCTGACCATGGCATCGACCGACCAGCCGGCCACCTCGACGCAGCCTGCCAAAACCGCCGACGCGGCGAGCCCCGCGGCGCCCGCGGAAACTCCGAAATTCATCGAGCGTCCCGCCGCCGTCGACACCACGACGACCGCGGCGCCGCCGAAGGCCGATGCCGGCAAAGAGGCTTCCCGGACGGCCAAGGCCGACAAGCCGAAGCACAGGAAGTATTGGACCGAAGCGCGCATCATCGGCGAGCTGCATCGCCACGGCATTTACTGGTAAGCGGAACTTCGCAAATGCCGTCATTCCAGGATGGGTGCGTTAGCACCAGACCTCAGATGGGCAATTGCGCATCGGGGAATCTCGAGTTTCTCAGGTGCGCAATTGCGCACCATAGTTCGATGCTGACGCATCGCCCCGGAATGACATTCACTGCGAAACCGTCTGCACCACGCTGTTGAGGGGGCGCGAACTGATGGTCGGCAGCTTCATCTCCTTGAGCAGCGCCTCGTCATATTCGCTCAAGGTCTGCACCGGCGCCTTGGCCTTCATCTGCACCACCTTGTAGCCGCCGGCTTTCAGGCGGCGCAGCAGCGTCGGCAAGGCTTCCGCGGTGTGCTTCTGGAAATCGTGCATCAGGATGATGCCCTTGCCCGCCTTGTCGAGTTTTCCCATCACCGTCTGCACGATCTTGTCGGGGTTGCTGCCCTTCCGGAAATCGAAGCTGTCGAGATCGCACGAGAACATCGCGATGTTGCGGGTGCCGAGATAGGCCATCGTCGACGGATTATGCTCCAACTGGGGAAATCGGAAGAACGGCGAAGGGCTCGTGCCGAGCGCGAGCTTGACCGCGCTAAAACCTTTTTCGACCTCGTCCCTGGCCTGGCTCTCCGTCATCTTCTTGGAGTTCAGGTTGGCGTGCGACCAGGTGTGCGCGCCGACGGTGTGGCCGGCGGCTGCGACCTGCCGCAGGATTTCCGGATGATAGGTCGCGTGCTTGCCGATCGAGAAAAACAGCGCCTTGGTGCATTCGTCGTCGAGCGCCTTCAGCACGGCAGGCGTATTGCCCGGCCAGGGGCCGTCGTCGAAGGTCAGCACAACTTCCTTATCGGTCAGGAAGTCGAGTTGCTTGAAATGTTCGAAACCGAAACCCGGCCCGCCAGTGGTGTCGATGACGACGACGCGGCTGACCCCGAGCGCATCCGGATTGGCGCAGCTGGATCTTGGCTGGACCGGCATGGGCACGGCCGCAGCAGCAAGGGGAAGCGCAGCCGGCAGCGCGGCGGTGAGCGCGACATCGTCCCGGGC
>JBATYU010000345.1:0-3047 GCA_049674245.1 Bradyrhizobium sp.
ATCCAGGTGGTGCCCCACAGCGTATGCGTGAACATGACAAGGACCAACGCGCACAGGGGCAGCGCTGCCAGGATCAAAAACGCCGATGCCAGCGTTTTGGGAACCCGGTCAGCATTTTGGAATAGCGCCTTCATCCCGCGCGGACTGTAGACGGTCGGCAAAAACTGGACATGGTGCTTCGGCCTGACGATCGCCCAAAAGAAGCTAACGGCCAACAGCGCGGCAATCGCGTAGCCGATCATATCGTGGGTATCCGGAAACTCCTCGCCCGTGGCATACGCGACGACCAGCAGGAAAAGCAGTGCGATGCCCGATAGCTGGATCAGCAAATCCCAGATCATGTCTGACCGTGGAGGCACCTGGGTTCTGACTTCTTTCATGCGACCGGCCTTGCTACAAGTGTAAACTTACCAATAAACTTCAGCGATCGATCTGCTTTGACCTACATCAATTTCGACCGTGCACGCGGTATCCTACGTTAATCAATATCAACCGAAGGTGTGCGCCAACGTTAAAGGCGACCCACTGGCCTACACCGGACATCCAATATTGCCGATACTTTTACTGGCCATATGGGGCCCACATACACGCCATGCTTCTCTAGCGGCCACGCTGTTTGATTTTGATCAATATGCGAATAACGCATTCTTGTTTATGAAGAATTGACCGAGGCGTACGCCAGATACGCAACCGAGTGCCCGGATTTATTCCGAGGCTCGGCCGGAACTTCGGCAAGGAAGCCACTGGAGGTTATCGCCATGGTTAGCAGGGCACGACGGGTTATCGCTGCGGCTCTATTCGGAGCGCTCTGCTTTACCGTGCCCGGGGTCGCCTTGATGTCGCGCGATGCCGCTATCGCGGCGGAACGCGATGCCGCCATAGCGGCGGAAACTGAGCAGTCGAAAACAGCGGGTGGACTGACAGTCTATCTCGGCGTCGTGCCCGCAGAGATCGTTAAAGGCCCTCCGACGCACGTCCTCCTCTCCAAGGGCCCCCATGAATATCAAATCATGTCCAAGAGTCCCCATGAATATGATATCGTCGCGGCCATCTTTGATGCCACGAGCGGCGAGCGGGTTTCCGACGGCGTTGTGACCGCGGAGGTGTCCGGGCTCGGGTTGTCCGGCGGCAAAAAGCAGCTTGAACCGATGCAGATCGCGGGCACCATGGCCTATGGCGGCTTCTTCGATCTGCCCGGATCTGATCTTTACATCGTGAAACTGACCGTCGAGCGTGGCGGGGCGAAACCGGCTGTGCTGCAATTCAAGTACGATCACCGCCGGTAGATCGCTTCGCAAAGGCGACCACAAGCGGCCGTAACGCCTCGTGCCGACGTCATCACTGCCCGAGCAGGCGCGGAGCGTATGCGCCAGCCCATGCTGCCGATATGATCAGGAATAGTCCCGGGATCAATCGCAACGCAAAAGATCGTCCGCCCGCGGTCCATGCGACGATAATCTTACTCACCGTGTTGGTCGAAAGCGCGGCGAGGATGGGCGATACAGCGTCGGCTGGGCTCACCCTTCCTGATGCGACCAGCGAAGCAATCGAGACCGCCGCCGAATGCGTGTCCGCGAAACCCGCCAATGCGGCGCCGACAATCACACCGGTCTCGCCGAAATTCTCCCGCAGGGCAGCCGAGATAACCAGGATCCCGGACAAGGTCGCCGCCAGGAGAATTGCGGATAAGAAACTAAAGGCGTGCCCGGCCTGAGAATCAATTCCTCTCGCCTCACGCAGGCCCCTGATGGTGAAGACCGCACCGTAGGCCGCGGCCGCCAGACCCGCGCAGAGCAGCGGAATCGATAGTTCCCGCAGTACGGTCATGCTTGTTGCCGCAAGAACAGCACACAGCTGCACGATCGTCGCCACCGTCGAAAGAACCGCTGCTGCGACCGCGGCACCAAGAATGCCCGGGGTTGTCGTCGCTCGGGTCCCCATGGCGCCAATGGTGGCGATGCTGGAGACAAAGCCCGATGCGAGGCCCGCGACCGCCAATCCAAACCGGTCGCCCAGGATGCGGACCGCAATATACCCCGCGGCACCTATCGCCATCACGAGGATGACGATAAGCCAGATCGACCGCGGATTGAGCGCCGCATAAGGTCCCATCGGCTGGTTGGGCAGTAGCGGCAGCACCACCAGCGTCGCGCCGGCAAAAATCAAACCGTCTGTCACCTCGCGTTCGGTGAGCACCGAGCGAACGAAATGATGCAGTTGCGTTCGTGACGCTAGCAGGGCGGCCAGCGCCACGGCCACGCCAGCCGCCAATGCCGGCCGGCGCATCGAAAGCCCGCCGAGCAGGACGGTTAAAATTAGCGCGATCTCACTTGTAAGGCCGGGGTCGTCGCCGCGGGATCGGAAATACGCGATCGCAGTCAAAATGATCGCGCCTGCCGTTGCGACCGCCAGAAGGATTTCACCGCCGACCGCGAAACTGACGGCGCCGGCCAGCGACGTAACCGCGAAAGTACGTATTCCTGCAGGTGATCGTGACGGCCCTTTACCTTTTCGACGCTCGCGCTCGGCGCCAATCAAAAGCCCGATCCCCAGAGCCACCGCAAAGTTCACGATCACTGAATCTAGGATCGGCATGTGCGCCTGTTCTCAGGCCATTCGGCGCTAGCATCGGGTCATCAACGTCACGACTTCGAGCCGGGCAGCATCCGAACCAGCGTGCGATCTCCGAAAACCAAATGATGGACCAGAGCGGCCGAGGCATGCAAGGCCGCTACAGCCAACAGACCATGGGCGAGCAACTCGTGAACTTCCTTCATGCCTTCAGCAAAAGCCCGATCGCGCGGCCACGGCGATGCGATATCGACAATTCCGAATACTGACAAGCTGTCGCCGCGCGCGAGCTGCAGAACGATGCCTGCGATGGGAACGGCCACCATCAAGACATAAAGTGCAAAGTGGGCCAATTTTGCTCCCAAGCCGATTCAGTCAGCGAACAACCATTCGCCAAAATACGTCCTCTCGGCGGGCGGCGAAGGATCAACGCGGCGCCACAGCAAGCGCAAGACGGTCAGCGCGATGACCAATAG
>JBATYU010000346.1:0-5993 GCA_049674245.1 Bradyrhizobium sp.
AACGGCGAATTGCTCTTTTGGTTGGGCTGGGCGCAAGAAGCCGCCGGCGATGGTCGTGGACACCTCCCGCTTGATCGGGTCGACATGGTAGCGGACTAGCCAATCGATCAGGCCGTAGAAGGGTGTCGTCGCGATGGTCTCGGCATAGACCTGGGCGGGCGGCAAGCCGGAGATGAAGGTCTCCGAGCAGATCGTGTGGCTGGTATAGGACGATGCGGCGCGCACAGGTTGCAGTGGCGAACAGCCACCGAGCGAGCACGCAATGGCGGGGACGACAATGGCGAGCTGGACGAGCGCGGATCGGTACATTTGCGATTCTTCTTCGGTCGGCTACGCCAAGTCGTATGCCATGCCGCAGCCGATGGGCATGCGCGGCGTCCGATTATCCGAAGCAGGTGCGCAGAGCTTGCCGAATTTTGCAATCAGGCCAGCCGGAATCGAAATCGACCAATGCGAGCTGCATCTTCGGGCGGTTCGCCCTCGCCATCGGATAGCGCCGATTTCCGCGCCGCGGGCGGCGGCCCTACTTCGAAGCGCCGGCGATCTTGTGTCCCAAGTGGCCGGTCTCATGATCGCGGCGAAGCTGGCTCAGCGACGTCTCGTTCAGCTTGAGGAGAACCTCGCTCAGCTTCTCGGTCTCGGGATAGCCGGCCGCGAAACCCTGTCCGTAAACCTTGCGCAACGTGCGGATGAGCGTGTTTCCATGTTTGCCGCTGATTTCGCCGTCCTTGTTGCGGTGGCGATTGTCGAGGCTTGCCTTGCTCATGCTGCCCTCCCTTGTGGCCGTGGCCGACAGCATCCGCCCGCCGGGACCGAATGGCAACCAACGCCCGCTCGGGAAATTGCTTTTTGCGCTGCATAGGCTTAAGTGGGAGCGACGATGAGCTCGTTGGCGCCACAATGAGTTGGCGGAAAAACTTCTTGAGCGACCCGGATGCACTCAACTCACCTGCCGCTCAATGCGGCGACCGATACCCAATGAAGGTTGCGTTGCATTAGGTCAACCTCACTGACGCGCTCCTGCGCATGGGTAGACGGAACGCAAGCGCCAACTCGCTTTCACGAGCCCACGCTTGGAAAGGCAATAGGTGCATTGCATCACTGCGCGGTCTGCGCTAGAGCGGCCGTAAAATTCTGGAGGGGGACACATGTCATATGCCTATAAGCTGAATGAAGACGTTCGCCACCGGCCGCAAGGGCCGCAAGGTCGTGCCGCGACCGATCCGCCAATGATTTACACCATCGTTCAACGTATGCCGATTGAGGCGGACGGACGTCTTAGATACCGCATCAAGAGCAAATCGGAGAATATCGAGCGAGTAGTCACGGAAGATCAGCTTTCGTATTCGCAGTGATGGGCACGCGTGGTGACTGAAGGAGTCCAGTCTTGCTGAATGATCGAGAAAATATCCTGAGCGCGCTCCGCGAGAAGCCGCTCAAGGTCTACGAAGTCATGAAACGCGCCAATGTCGTGAATGAGGAAGCATGCCAATCCCTGCTGCTGAAAATGCGCGACGAAGGCCTGGTGAAGTTCGATATTCACAAGGGGCGATGGCTGATCGGCTGATTCGCCAAATTGCGGCGGCCGTCCCGCGCTGATTTCCATCGGGCGCGGCGGCGCCGAGAATAAAGCGGGAGCGCCCTGTCCATGATCGAGGGGATCAGCGCGATCACACTGGGCACCCACGTTTGCGGTCGGCAAGAGTTTATTTGATTGTTGTCTCGGCCGCGATCAGCTCTTTACCCTCCGCGGTCCTGATCGTCAGCCGTACCTGGCCGCCGCTGCCGCCTTCAGGAATCGTCGCGGAAACGCGATTTCCGTTTTTCGGGTCGGCTTTCACGGCGTCGTTGAACAATACCGCGTCGCCGCGTTGCAACGTTACGCGCAACGGCGTGGCCGGTTCGATACTGAAGAACTGAAGACTAACGCTCGCACCCTCGGCCGAAAGATTGATGAGGATGTTCTCGTTCGCATGCGTCACATTGCTCATGCCGACGGTCGGGGCGTAGGTTTCCGGTATGGACACTTCGCCCAGTGCGGAAAAACTAGCGCTGTGGAAAAACTCGTCCGACACGCCCGCCCACAATTCAATGTAAGGCCGCTGTTCGTTCGGGTCTTTGCGTGCGTCGGTTTCGTTGGTAAACGACGGAAATCCCCACGTCCACATCTTCAAGCCCGGCGTGACCGTATTGTCGGCGATGCGGATGATCCCCTCTTCGTTGTCGTGGTTGATCACGCCCCAGAAATTCGCAGCCCCCATATCGGGCGCCGCGTAGGCGATGCCCATCGTCGGCCAGTTCCTGAAATAGCGCAGTTTTTCGAAACGGCTCTGGCCCAGACCTAAGCTCGTGTCGCCGTCGGCCAGGTTGGCCGACCAGTGGGGTGTGCTGTAGGCCTGGATCGGCGCGATGATTTCGGCGCCGCCGGTCGCTTTGGGGTTTTTCGGGTCCGATCCCGGCGCCAGCGTCGTGCAGGTCCAGTACTCGTAGTCGATCGTCTTGTCTTGCGGATTTTTCAGCACCACGCGCGCATCGAGCGCGGCGCGATCGGCTTTCAGCGTGACGTAGGTCGTTGCTTCGATGCCGGTCGAGCCCGGCCTGAACCTCCGCGGCGCCGCGGGATATGCGAAATCGTCTTTCAGCGACATCGACACCGTCACTTCACTGGGGCTCTCCTTCACCACCTTGAAATCCCACGGCTTCAGCCAGGTCTTGCCGTGCTCGGCATCCGGGAACGTCGGGAAGATGCCGCCAACCACCATCAGCCAGTCGTAATAAAAATTGGCGCTCTTGATCCCGTAAGGCACGCCGACTTCCGTGCGATAAAGCTGTTCGTGGCCGGTCGGCTTGTAAATGATCGAAAGAATGCGCCCGCCAAATTCCGGCACGAGCGTTACCTTCAGATAACGATTCTCGAGCACGTGGGTCCGAAACGTGCGATCGACGATGGTCTTGCTGTCGAGCGACCCGCCGACTAGTCCGTTCTCCGCATCGGTCGTGTACTTGACGGTGCTCCACGTAATCGTCTGCTCGCTGAGCGACACCCTGTCGGGTACCGGCGACGCCGCATGCACGACGGCATGAAACGCGCACATCACCGAAAGGACTGCCGCCGAAAGCACTGCAACCGCGAAACCGACACGGGTAGCCGGGGGAGCATGAATTGCCATTTGCATCGACTTCGAATGAGCGGGAGCGGCAATTCTACTACATCGAAGGGTGGGCAAGGCGACTTGTCCGCGGTAGCTCAAACGAGCAAAGGCGGAAGCGTGCCCACCATTTTTTCGCGCCCGATGCGGCGTGGTGGGCACGGCGCAAGGAGCGCCTTTTGCCCACCCTACGGATTTTCATACGGGCTACCCTTTGACGCGTCGATCTTCTATGGTGCCGCCCGACCCTGCGATCGGCAGACTAGGATAATCGATTTAAATCAAAGGCTTGATGGGAGCTTGAGCCTTTGGAGGACGGCGTGACGCGGTATATTTCCACACGGGGGGAGGCCCCGGAACTTGGCTTCTGCGATGTGATGCTGACCGGGCTTGCCCGCGACGGCGGCCTCTACGTGCCGCAAACCTGGCCGCAGCTTTCACCCGAAACCATCGCCGGATTTTTCGGCCGCCCCTATTGGGAGGTCACGGTCGATGTGATCCGCCTGTTTGTCGGCGGCGAGATTTCGGACGCCGATCTCGGCCGCATGGCGAACGACGCCTACGCCACGTTCCGTCATCCCGCGGTGGTTCCGCTCGGCCAGATCGGTCCGCACCAATTCTTGCTCGAGCTGTTCCACGGCCCGACCTTGGCGTTCAAGGACGTGGCGATGCAGCTGATCTCGCGGCTGATGGATCATGTGCTGGAAAAGCGCGCGCAGCGCACCACCATCGTGGTCGCGACCTCGGGCGATACCGGAGGTGCCGCCGTTGACGCGTTCGCCGGCTTGCAGAATGTCGATCTGGTGGTGCTGTTTCCGCACGGGCGCATTTCCGACGTGCAGCGGCAGATGATGACGACGCGCGGTGCGGCCAACATTCATGCGCTGGCCATCGAAGGCACGTTTGACGATTGCCAGGCGATCGTGAAGGGGCTGTTCAATCATCACAATTTTCGTGACGCTGTCGCGCTATCGGGGGTGAATTCGATCAACTGGGCGCGGATCGTGGCGCAGGTGGTGTATTATTTCACCTCCGCTGTCGCGCTCGGCGCGCCGGCGCGCGCGGTCGATTTCACCGTGCCGACCGGCAATTTCGGCGACATCTTCGCAGGGTTCGTGGCCAAGCGCATGGGCCTGCCTATCAGGCGGTTGCGGATCGCCGCCAATGTCAACGACATCCTGCCGCGCACGCTCAAGACCGGAATCTACGAGGTGCGCGAGGTGCACGCCACGGCTTCGCCCTCGATGGACATTCAGGTATCCTCGAATTTCGAACGGCTGCTGTTCGAGGCGAGCGGACGCGATGCGGCGGCGGTGCGGAGATTGATGGCATCGCTGAAGCAATCGGGGCGCTTCGTGCTGCCCTACGCGATGCTGGCCGCGATCCGCGAGGAGTTCGACGCCGGGCGCGCGGACGAGACCGAGACCGCAGCCGCCATCCGCGCGGCCTGGCGCGAGGCGGGCCAACTCGTCGATCCCCATACCGCGGTCGCGCTCGCCGTCGCCGACCGCGACACCACGGTTTCGAAAATCCCCAACATCGTGCTGTCGACCGCGCATGCCGCGAAATTTCCCGATGCGGTCGAAGCCGCCTGCGGCGTGCGGCCGCAATTGCCGGCCTGGCTCGAGGGCCTGATGACAAAACCGGAGCAAGTCCAAATCATGAAAAACGACCAGGTCGAGGTCGAGCGCTTCGTCAAGTCGGTCAGCCGCGCTGCCAAGCAGGGGGTGGCGGGATGAGCGTCGATATCACCAGGCTCGATTCCGGCCTCACCGTCGTCACCGACACCATGGCGCATCTGGAAACCGCCGCGCTCGGCGTGTGGACCGGCGTCGGTGGCCGCGACGAAAAGCCGAACGAGCATGGCATCTCGCATCTGCTCGAACATATGGCGTTCAAGGGCACCACCAACCGCACCTCGCGCGAAATCGTCGAGGAGATCGAGGCGGTCGGCGGCGATCTCAACGCCGGCACCTCGACCGAGACCACCGCCTATTATGCGCGGGTGATGAAGGCCGATGTGCCCCTGGCGCTCGACGTGCTCTCCGACATTCTCGCCAATCCCTCCTTCGTGCCGGACGAGCTGGAGCGGGAAAAGAACGTGATCGTGCAGGAGATCGGGGCTGCGCAGGACACGCCCGACGACGTCGTGTTCGAGCATCTCAACGAGCTCTGCTATCCGGACCAGCCGATGGGGCGCTCACTGCTGGGAACCGCCAAGACCCTGAAGCGCTTCGACCGCGACATGCTGCGCGGCTATCTCGCAACCCATTACCGCGGCCCCGAGATGGTGGTGGCGGCGGCAGGCTCCGTCGATCATAAGCAGGTGGTCGAGGAAGTGGCGCGGCGCTTTGCGAGCTTCAACGGGGAGCCGGCGCCGAAGCCGCAAGCAGCGATGTTCGGCCAGGGCGGCTCGCGCGTGGTGCACCGCGAACTCGAGCAGGCGCATCTGACCTTGGCGCTGGAAGGCGTGCCGCAGACGGATCTGTCACTGTTCTCCTTGCAGGTCTTCACCAATACGCTCGGCGGCGGCATGTCGTCCCGGCTGTTCCAGGAAGTGCGGGAGAAGCGCGGGCTGTGCTACTCGATCTACGCATTTCACGCGCCCTATACGGACACCGGCTTTTTCGGGCTTTACACCGGCACCGACCCCGGCGACGCGCCCGAGATGATGGAAGTGGTGGTCGACGTCATCAGCGACGCGGTCGAGACCCTGACCGAAGCCGAGGTCGCGCGCGCCAAGGCGCAGATGAAGGCCGGACTATTGATGGCGCTGGAAAGCTGCTCTTCGCGCGCCGAGCAACTGGCGCGCCACGTGCTGGCCTATGGCCGGCCGCAGAGCGT
>JBATYU010000347.1:0-3283 GCA_049674245.1 Bradyrhizobium sp.
CGTGCGCCGGGAGACCGGCAAGGAGTAGAGGGTGCAAGTCCCTTGCGATGAAGGATTAGCGATCCACATCGGCCCCGAGTCATGCGCAGTGGCCCGCGAGGGTCCCGGCGAAGCGTTGACAGGGGAGCGCACAGGCCAGCCATTGAGCCGCGAAAGTTTCCTATTCTGGGTGCCGACGCCGTGTATATGGTGGAAGGCAACACATCCGGGCGCGTCAACGCGAGCGCCCAGACGACCCGGCGTGGTCAGAGACCCTGGCATGTGCAGACGCTCCTTGCGCGGGAACCGGGAGATCTCGCGATCGACCGTTCGGCAACAGCCGCCGGTCCGCATCGGGAAGGCGAGGAGCCGTAGCCGATGATGCACGGTCACGAGAAGTCAGACTCTGCCATAGTAGCTGGGAAGCCGACGAACAAAGCGGTCCCGACCGCAGCGGAGCCGGTGGAGCCAAGGGCAGGGGCCAAGGGGAACGCGCGCCAGCAAAGCACGTACCGGACACAGGGACGGGAGCGCGTGGCACAAGCGCTGGAGCGCGTACGGCAAGCCGCAAGGCAACGGAAGAAGGAGAGGTTCACTGCACTCCTCCACCCCATCAGCATCGACTGCCTGCGGATGGCGTTCTTCGCGCTCAAACGCGATGCCGCCTCTGGGGTGGATGGACTGACGTGGCCGACCTACGAAGCAGACCTTGACCGAAACCTCACTGATCTGCACGAGCGGGTTCATCGAGGAGCATACCGGGCACTGCCATCACGCCGGACGTACATCCCGAAGGCTGATGGGAAACAGCGCCCTCTGGCGGTGGCGGCCCTTGAGGACAAGATCGTCCAGAGAGCGACCGCTGCTGTGCTGAACGCCATCTACGAGGAAGACTTCCTCGGGTTCAGCTACGGGTTCCGACCCAAGCGAGGTCAGCACAATGCGCTGGATGCGCTGGTCGTCGGGATCACGAGCAGGCGAGTGAACTTCATTTTTGACGCAGATGTGGCCTCCTTTTTCGACTCAGTCAGCAAAGACTGGCTGGTGCGATTTATGGAGCACCGTATCGGCGATCTGCGCATTATCCGCCTGATCCAGAAGTGGTTGAAGGCGGGTGTCCTAGAGAACGGGGTTGTCACGGTCAGTGAAAAGGGGACGGGGCAGGGATCGGTAATCTCACCGCTGCTCGCCAACGTCTACCTGCATCACGTGTTCGACCTCTGGGCCGCGCGCTGGCGACGGCACGAGGCCACGGGCGACATGATCCTCATGCGGTATCCCCTCATCGTTCGCGCTTGCGGGCAGCCAGAGCAGCAATTCTCAATTTGGCATAGAACTTGTTCAGCCTTTTTTACTCCGTTTGCGCTACCGAGCCTGTTCATTGGGCGGTTGCGAGGCGATCAGCTTCCTTGTCTTTTTGGCACGCTTCTTGGCGAGAGCTGCCGCTGCTATCTCTTCGATGGTCTTGACGACAGCTGGGATCGGCTTGCCGAAGCGCTTGACATAAAGGGCTGCGATGAAGTCCGGCAGCGGCCGCTTCCACAGCTCCTGGTGGTGATTGGCGAGCTTGCCGAACTTTTTTGGGTTCAGCCCAAGCTCACGGGCCATCTGCACATGGGCGTGCGACAGGCGAAATCGCTGTCGAGCCTCGATCCATGGCCTCAAGCTGATTGGAATCGGCGCCTGTTTCTTCGCCATCGCCCATCACCCGAGTGCCTCAAACGCCAAAGCATGTCCGTTGCCTACGGGGAGTCAAGACGTCAGACGCGGCGGTTCTCATTTCGCCATTTTGACTACGGCGGCCTTGGCGGGGGTTGCTCGAAGGTGAGGGTGGCGAGGAGGTCGCGCCAGGAGGCGAAGACGAGAAAGACGGTGATCGACCGCAGGTGGTTGAAGAAGGCGATGCGAGTGCCGGCCTTTTCGCGGGCCCTCGCCCATAGGTCCTCGGTCAGCTCGGCGAGGGTATGGTAGGCGAAGGCGATCAGATTGAGGGTGACGAGCACGGCGGCGAGGTTTTCCTTGCCGTGACCGAAATTGTGCTCGAGGTTGTAGCCCTTGGTTTTGAGCGTGTTAAAGCTCTCGTTCTCGACCTTCCATCTGGCACGGCCGCAGGCGGCGAGTTCGACGATATTGCTGCGATCCACCGGCAGGTCGGTGACGAAGCTGTTGCGGTAAGTGACCTTGCCCTTCGGGTCGGCGATCTCGATCGAGAGCCAGTTGACGTGCATGGCGTCCTTGCCGTCGCGCAGGGGCAGGTCGCACAGCCATCTGTAGGTATAGCGAAAGCGCGCTTTCCCACGCTTGAGCGTCTCGACGTGCTCGCACGGTTCGACGCCGGAAAGATATTCCGTCAGCGTCGGGTGGGAGGCCGGTTTGCAGACGAATAGGAAGTTCCCGTTGGCTTGGTGTACTGCCTCGCAGATCGGCTGGCAGGAATACAAATCGTCGCCGAGATAGACAGGTTTGAGGTGCACGTAGGTTGCACCATGGGCGGCGAGCCAGCGCCGACAGGCGCGACTTTCGCAGTCCTGCTTCTCGGTTCCGTCTTGCGGCTCGACGAATTCCGGTTCGAGCGGCAGCACGCGGGTGTGGCCGGGTGCGACGAGGGCCGCCGATACCATGGCATGGAAATACTCGATCTGACCGTCCTTCGAAATGGTCGAACAGCGCGGGCAATGCACCTTGGCGGAGCGGTGGTATTCGGTGCCGTCGAGGGCAATCAGCACGTGATCGCCCAAACGCCGGAACGGCGCCAGGCCATCGCCGGCTTCAAGCGTCCGGATCGTGGCGTCGAACACGGGCTGGAAAGCGCCGGGCGATACCGGGTCGAGCATTGCGCGGATGTGGTTGTCGCTCGGGATTTCGGCCATCTCGAACAGCGTCTGGCCGTTCGAGCGGCCGCAGCCTTCGAACAACCGGCGCTGCTGCGCGAGAAACGACGGGCTCTGCATGAAGAAAACAGAAAACGCTGCCATGCCGATATCGGCCATGGCGTAATGGACATTGCGCCCGCGTCGCTTGTCCGGCAGCCCGGCACAGACGCCACGCATCGTCGCGATGAGCGAATCGAGCCTCTCCACGCGATGGTGGAATCAGACGCGCCTCCAAAGGGCCACCGAAAAAACCTACCTGAGTCAAC
Organism: Bradyrhizobium sp.; assembly: GCA_049674245.1. Lineage (GTDB taxonomy): Bacteria > Pseudomonadota > Alphaproteobacteria > Rhizobiales > Xanthobacteraceae > Bradyrhizobium. The sequence continues at coordinate 3,119 of JBATYU010000347.1, forward strand.
TCGCCGCAGCACAAGTCCAACCCAATCTCAAAATGAGAACCGCTGAGGCGGGTCAGCCTCAATGGCCGGCAAAAATTCCACAAAACGGCCGACACCAAAATTAGCAGCATGCTTGTGAGCTCGGTAGACGGCGATCGATGGCGCCAAGGCTGTCAGATCCTGACC
>JBATYU010000348.1:0-12044 GCA_049674245.1 Bradyrhizobium sp.
GCGCAGGATGCTACGGATATCCTCGCGCGCCGCGCTATCGGCGACGAAAGCGCTGACGGCATCGAGCCGCCACGCGATCTGCTCGGCATCGGTCAGTGGCGCCGCCAGCCTCTGCGCAAGGAGCCGCGATCCGGCCGGCGTCACCGTGCAGTCGATGGCGTCCAATAGCGATCCGCGCCGCTCGCCGGCAAGCGTTCGCGTCAGTTCAAGATTGGCGCGGGTCGCAGGATCAATCGCCATGGCGGTGCCCGAGGCCTCGCGCGTGGGCGGCGACAAGGGCGGACGTTTTCCGACCTGGGTGCGATCGATATAGGTGACGGCGGCGGCGGCAGCCGTTGCTTCCAACCGTGACATCGCGGCAAGCCCATCCATGGTCGCGACCGCGAAATAGTCGCATAGCCGCCGCTCGGCGGTCGCGCCATCGAAGAAATCGCGGGTCAGCGGCGTCACCGCCGGCAATTCGCGCAGCAACGGACCGAGATCGGGATCGCCATAGAGCGCGTCGGTGACGATGGCCTCATTGGGATTGACGCGCGCAAGCGTCGCCGAAAGTTCGCCCGCGGCGCACTCCGTGACCATGAATTCCGACGTTGAAATGTCGATCCAGGCGAGACCGATGCGATCGCCGCCGGACGAGCCGCGGGCGCGCGCAATCGCCAGCAGATAATTGTTGGTCCGCGCATCAAGCAGCGTGTCCTCAGTCAGCGTGCCGGGGGTCACCAGCCGCACCACGTCGCGCCGCACCACGCTCTTGTTGCCGCGGGCGCGCGCCGCCGCCGGGTCTTCCATCTGCTCGCAGACCGCGACGCGATGGCCAGCTTCGATCAGGCGGTGCAGATAATCGTCGGAGCGCTCGACCGGCACGCCGCACATCGGGATATCCATGCCCTGGTGCTTACCGCGCCTGGTCAGCATGATGCCGAGCGCCTTCGAGGCGATTTCGGCATCCTCGAAGAACAGCTCGTAGAAGTCGCCCATCCGGTAGAACAACAATAGCCCGGGATGGGCGGCCTTGATCTCGAGGTATTGTTCCATCATCGGCGTGACGCGCGCGGAAGTCTCCGCGCTCGGGGCGGCGTCTGATGCCTCGGGGATGGATTGCTGGATCGTCATGGGCGCGCGCAACCTACAAAATTTTGCCGCCCGGTCCTATTGCTTTGCCGTCGGCACTCAGGTTTTCCACCCTCTCGACGGCTCATTTTGGGCAGGTCGGTGCTGCGGGCATTGCGGACCCATCGGCAAAGCATTGCCGCGCGCAAAAGCGTCAATTGACCTGCCGCGAGGCCGCTCCTAAAACTCGCCATCAATCCGGTTGTTCAAGGCGCCGAGCGCGGCATTCCAGGGAGAGAGTCCATGCGTGATGTATTCGTCTGCGATGCCGTCAGAACCCCGATCGGCCGCTTCGGCGGGTCGCTCGCAAAAGTGCGCGCCGACGATCTCGCCGCGGCCCCGATCAAGGCCTTGATGGCAAAACACCCCAAGCTCGACTGGTCGGCGGTCGACGAGGTTTATTTCGGCTGCGCCAATCAGGCCGGCGAGGATAACCGCAACGTGGCGCGGATGGCGCTTTTGCTGGCGGGCCTGCCGGATTCGGTTCCCGGCCAGACGCTGAACCGCCTCTGCGCCTCGGGGCTCGACGCGGTCGGCGCCGCGGGCCGCGCGATCCGCTCAGGCGAGATCGATCTTGCGATCGCCGGCGGCGTCGAATCGATGACACGGGCGCCGTTCGTGATGGGCAAGGCCCCGGAAGCATTTTCGCGCTCCGCCGAAATCTTCGACACCACGATCGGCTGGCGCTTCATCAATCCCCTGATGAAGGCGCAATATGGCGTCGACGCCATGCCCGAGACCGGTGAGAACGTTGCGGAAGAATTTCAAATCTCGCGCGCCGACCAGGATGCGTTCGCGATCCGCTCGCAGCAGCGCGCGGGTGCTGCGATCGCGTCGGGCTATTTCGCGGAAGAAATCATTGCCGTATCGGTGCCCGGCGGCAAGGCCGGTCCCATCACCGTGGACAAGGACGAGCATCCGCGCCCTGAAACCACGCTGGAGGGTCTCGCAAAACTGAAGCCGATCGTGCGCAATCCCGGCACGGTGACGGCCGGCAACGCCTCCGGCGTCAATGACGGCGCGGCCGCGATGATTCTGGCCTCCGAGGCAGCCGTGAAGAAGCACGGCTTGACGCCGCGGGCGCGCATTTTGGGCCTCGCCTCGGCTGCGGTGCCGCCGCGCATCATGGGCATCGGCCCGGTGCCGGCCACCCGCAAGCTGATGGAACGGCTCGGCCTGAAGATCGGCGATTTCGATTTGATCGAGCTCAATGAAGCCTTTGCTTCCCAGGGGATCGCCTGCCTTCGACAGTTGGGCGTCAAGGACGATGCCGATTTCGTCAACCCGCATGGCGGCGCGATCGCGCTCGGCCATCCCTTAGGCATGAGCGGCGCACGTTTGGCGCTGACGGCAGTGCACGGCATGGAGAAGCGCGGGGGAAAGCGCGCCCTTGCCACCATGTGCGTCGGCGTCGGCCAGGGTGTTGCGATGGCGATCGAGAGGCTGAACTAACGGCAACGTCATTGCGAGCGCAGCGAAGCATCCATAGGCTCCACGGAAAAGATGGATTGCTTCGTCGCTGCGCTCCTCGCAATGACGAGGAGAATGTTATCATGACCCTCGTCTATCCTACCGCCAGCAATGCGGCGCATCCGGCGCCGCTTTCGCCGGCCTACAAAAGCTCGATCAAGCGGGCGCCGCAAAAGCCGCTGATCGCGATGCGCCACACGCTGTCGGAACTGACCGGCCCGGTTTACGGCCACGAGACCGTGCGCGAAAACGATCATGACCTCACCACCCAGCACAAGGGTGAGCCGCTCGGGGAGCGCATCATCGTGCACGGCCATGTGCTGGACGAAGACGGCCGCGGCGTGCCGAACACGCTGGTCGAAATCTGGCAGGCCAATGCCTGCGGCCGCTACATTCACGTCCGCGACCAGCATCCGGCGCCGCTTGATCCGAATTTCACCGGCGCCGGCCGCGCGCAGTCGGATGCTTCCGGCTACTACAAATTCGTCACCATCAAGCCCGGCGCCTATCCCTGGGGCAACCATCACAACGCTTGGCGGCCGGCCCACATCCATTTCTCGGTGTTCGGCCATGCCTTCATCTCGCGGCTGGTGACGCAGATGTATTTTCCGGGCGATCCGCTGTTTGCGTTCGATCCGATCTTCAATTCGGTCACCGACGAGAAGGCGCGGATGCGAATGGTCTCGTCGTTCGATCTGGAAAACACCCAGCCGGAATGGGCGCTGTGCTACCGCTTCGACATAGTGTTGCGTGGCAGGAATGCGACGCCGATGGAGACCAGATAGTGCCGGCCGCCAAGGTACAAGGGATTACGCCATCGCAGACCGTCGGTCCGTTTTTCAAATACGGTCTGACGCCCGACGGCAAATATGACTGGAACGACGCCTTCACCGGCAACCTCGTCACGCCGGACACCTCGGGCGAGCGCATCCGGATCGAGGGCCGCGTGTTCGACGGCGACGGCGCGGTGGTGCCGGATGCCATGCTGGAGATCTGGCAGGCCGATGCGCAGGGCCGGTTTTCCGATCCGCAGGACAAGCGCGCGTTGCCGAATTCGACCTTCAAGGGATTCGGCCGTTGCGGCACCGACGCCGATGGCGGCTATTTCTTCGACACCATGAAGCCGGGGCAGGTAGCGGACCCCGACGGAACGGCGCAGGCGCCCCACATTTTGCTCGCGGTGTTCGGACGCGGCATGTTGATGCATTTCTATACGCGCATCTATTTCGACGGCGAGCCGGCAAATGCCGCCGATCCGGTGCTGGCGCTGGTGCCTGCCGAACGCCGCGGCACGCTGATGGCGACACGTAAGGCCGGCGCGGCGAGCGTCTATCATTTCGACGTCCGCCTGCAGGGCGACAACGAGACGGTGTTTTTCGATATTTGATCCTTTCCGTCATTGCGAGCGCAGCGAAGCAATCCATGGCGCCGAGCAAAGACTGGATTGCTTCGTCGCGATGCTCCTCGCAATGACGGCGGTGGCTCCTTGCCGCCGCTACTCAATCACCGCATGGTCCGGCGCCGCCTGGGCGCGCAGCGCCGCTTTGGTCGAGCCGATCATGACCGCGAGCGGGATCGTGACAAGAATGAACAACATCACCAGCTGGTAGTCCTGCGAAAACGCGATGATCTGTGCCTGCAGGCCGACCATCACATCCGCCATGGCGCGGCCCTGGTCGGTGTTCATGTTGATCATGCCGGTCACGTCAGGCATCTGCATCGCATGGTTGAACGGATTGACGTGCTCGGAGAGGATCGCATAGACGCGGCGCGATCCCTCGGTGAGCTGCGCGATCACGACGGAGATGCCGATTGAACTGGCGACATTGCGCATCAGGGTCAGCATCGAGGTGCCGTCGGTGCGCAGATTGTTGGGCAAGGTCAGGAATGCCACCGTGGAGAGCGGCACGAACACCAGGCCAAAGCCAAAGCCCTGGATGATGCTCAAGGTGACGATCTCGGGCACGCCGGTCTGATCGGTCCAGCCGGTCATGTAGAACAGCGACAGCGCGGTCAGGCCAAGACCGGAAACGATCAACGTGCGCGCCTCGATATAGCGCATCAGGCGGCCGACCATCATCATGGCGACGAAAGTGCCGCAGCCGCGGCTTGCCAGCAGCACGCCCGCGGTGATGATCGGGTAGCCGATCACGTTTTGCAGGTAAGGCGAGGCCAGCGCCATGGTCGAATACAGCACAAGCCCCATCACCGCCATGAAAATGCAGCCGGTGACGAAATTCCGGTCTCTGAACAATGTGAACTGGATGAACGGCCTTGCGGTCGTGAAGGAATGCGCGAAGAAATAATAGAAGCCGACCGCAGAGACGATGAATTCGGCAATGATCTCGTTGGATTCCAGCCAGCCGAGCTGTTCGCCGCGGTCGAGCGCGAGCTGCAACGAGCCGATGCCGACCGCGAGCGCGGCAAAGCCGAACCAGTCGAAGCGCAGATTGAGGTCCTTTTTCGTTTCGTCCATGAAGATCATCAGGCCGAGCACGGTGAAGAAACCGAACGGCAGATTGACGAAGAACACCCAGTGCCAGGAATAGGTTTCGGTCAGCCAGGCCCCGAGCGAGGGCCCCATGATCGGGCCCATCATCACGCCCATGCCCCAGATCGACATCGCCTTGGCGCGTTCCTGCAGCGAATAGGAGTCGAGCATCACCGCCTGCGACAGCGGCACCAGCGCCGCGCCAAACACGCCCTGCAGCAGGCGGAACAGCACCATCTGGTTGATATCCTGCGCGAGCCCGCACAGCACGGAAGCGATGGTGAAGCCGCCCGAGCACAGGATGAAGATCCACTTGCGCCCGAAACGGTTGGCGATCCAGCCCACCGGCGCGGTCATGATCGCGGCCGCGACAATATAGGAGGTCAAGACCCAGTTGATCTGGTCCTGCGACGCCGAAAGCGTGCCCTGCATATAGGGCAGCGCCACATTGGCGATGGTGGTGTCCAGCGCCTGCATGATGGTCGCCGTCATGGCGCAGATCGTCACCATGTTCCGGCGCAGGCCGGGGACGGCAATGGGCGCTGCGGCCATCGTGGCCATGGCCGGCTAGTCCTGGTTCGCGACCGCAGGCCGGAAGCCGAGCAATGCGGCGAGCGAGCGGCGATGGTTGGTATCGATGGTGGCATAGACGCTCATGCCGGCCTTCAGCTTCTGCACGAACTTGTCGTCCTTGTCGAAATAGATCCGCACCGGGACGCGCTGCACCACCTTGACGAAATTGCCGGTGGCGTTCTGCGGCGGCAGGATCGCAAATTGCGCGCCGGTGCCGGGCGAGAGCGAGCCGACATAGCCCTTGAAGATGTGGTTCGGGAAGGCATCGACGTCGAGCGTGACCGGTTGGCCGACCGCGACATAGGTGAAGTCGCTTTCCTTCGGATTGGCGTCGACCCATGGATTTGCTACATCGATGATCGAAAACACCGGCGTGCCGGCGGCCACGAAGCGGCCGAGCTGGATCTGCTCGACCTGGGTGGCGATGCCCGGCATCGGCGCGCGCAGCACGGTGTGATCGAGATTGCGCTCCGCCATGCCGAGCGCCGCCTTGGCCTGGGCGTAGGGCGGGAATTGCGCCAGCGGCAGATCGGGATTGCCGAGCAACTGGGCTTTTGCGTTGGAAAGCTGCTGCTTGACGAACTGGGCCTGCGCGCCCGCGGTCACGAGCCCGGTCGCCGAATTGTCGAGGTCGAGCTGCGAGCCGACATTGCTTTTGACCAGCGCCTGCTTGCGGTCGACGTCGCGCTGCTTCAGGTCGATGCCCTGCTGGGCCAGGTCGAGCATCTGACCGTAGATTTTGACGTTGGCGACCAGATTGTCGTAAGTCGTCTTGGCCTGTTCGAGCTGCGCCTTGGCCTGGTCGACCGCCAGCTGGAACGGCACCGGATCGATCTCGAACAGCACGTCGCCGTCGTTGACATGCTGGCCTTCCTTGACCACGACCTTGTCGATCTTGCCGGAGATATCCGGCGTGATCAGCACCTTCTGCGCGCCGACATAGGCGTCGTCGGTGGTCACGTAGCGGCCGCCGTTGAGATAGAACACCAGCCCGCCGATCACAGCGAGAATCGGCAACACGACGAGCAGCAGAAAGCGGCGATGGCGCCGCATCCCGGCCATCAGCCGGCGCCGCGGCTCCGCGGCGAGTCTGATCCCCGGCTTGGCCTTTGGGGTACCCTTCTGTTCGGGCGGAAATTTCAGGACCGGATCAGCCATAGCGCTGCTCCTTCTTCGGTGGTTCGCCCGTCGTGTTCTGAATGGCGTTGCGGACGTTTTCCTTGATCGATTGCAGCTGCGCGAGCAGGCGGTAGGCGTCGGCCGGATTGATGCCTTGCAGCGCAGTCGCCGTCAGCTCCGAGCGCAGCCCGCTCAATTTTCCGAGCAGCTGGCGCCCGGCCTTGCGCAGATAAAGCCGGTTGACGCGGCGGTCGGTCTCGTCGCCGCGGCGTTCGATCCAGCTATTGCCGCAAAGCTTGTCGATCAACCGCGTCAGCGTGATCGGCTGCATCTCCATCTGCTCGGCGAGTTCCGACTGCTTCATGCCCTCGTTGCGTTCCACCTTGGCCAGCACGGCCCATTGCGCGCGGGTGATGCCGAAGCGCGCGGCCTCCTTGTCGGCATAGGCACGCACCAGGCGCTGCAGCTCGCCGAGCGTAAACAGGAAGTTCATATCGACGGAACCGCGCATGGTTTTCTCGCCCTTGCCTCGATAAGCTTTGGATATAATAAGCTAGCTTATTAATTTTTCGTGACAAGTAAATTGAGGGCTGCCCCGCCCTCAGGACATGGCTGCAGCCCCGGGCCTGCAGGGCTTTGGGATCGCGGCGCAAAATGCTACAAATTGCTATGACCCCGGCAAAACCGGCCTTTCCCGCGCCCGACCACGATCACGACCGCTGCACCGCGGACGGGCTGACCCATGCCGAGCGGGTCTGCGCGGCGCGGGCGCAGAAATTCACGCCGATCCGCCGCCAGGTGTTGCAGGCCTTGCTGTCCCGCCACCGCCCGCTCGGCGCTTATGAGGTGATCGACGAGCTCGCGAAATCGATGCCGCGGCCGGCGCCGATCACTGTCTACCGCGCGCTCGATTTCCTGATGGCGAACGGCCTGGTCCACCGCATCGAGAGCCGCAACGCGTTTCTCGCCTGCGCGCACGACCATGACGCCGCTGCCATGGTGGCGTTCCTGATCTGCGAGCGCTGCGGCTCGGTCGGGGAGATTCCGGCTGTCCCCGCGGCGCAGGGTCTCAATTCGGCGGCGCGCGCCACCGGCTTCGCGCCGAAATTGTCGGTCGTCGAAATCACCGGCATCTGCGCGCACTGCCAGCAGGCGGCGTAGAAGAAAGAACATGGCGACAAGCCGGCCACGAGGAACGATGTCTTCCAGCCAGTGGAACCCTTCCGCCGGGCGCCCGCTCAGCTCGGGCGCCGTCGCCTTGATGCTGATGCTCTGCCTGTCCTGGGGCTTCAACCAGATCGCGGTGAAGCTGGCACTTCCTGATATTCCGGCGATGATGCAGGCGACATTCCGATCGATCGGCGCGCTGCCGGTGCTCTTGATGGTCGGCTGGCTGCGCGGAGCGAATTTTTCGCTGCGCGATGGCACGCTCGGCCCCGGCCTGGTCGCCGGCGTGCTGTTCGGCATCGAGTTCGTGCTGATCTATCAGGGCCTGCGCCTCACCACGGCGTCGCGCGCGGTGGTGTTCCTCTACACCGCACCGTTCTTTGTCGCGCTCGGCTCCTACAGGATCCTCGGCGAACGCCTGCGCGCCTCGCAATGGGCCGGACTCACCCTGAGTTTTGCTGGAGTTGCGCTCGCGATCGGCGTGCCGCAGCCCAATGTCGATGCGAGCGTGCTGCTCGGCGATCTCCTGATCGTCGGCGGCGGCGCGTTGTGGGGTGCTACCACTGTCATCGCCAAGGGCACGGCGCTGCGGCTCGCCGCGCCGGAAAAAGCGCTGGGCTATCAGGTCGCGATCTCGATCCCGATCCTCGCGGCGGCGGCGTGGTTGTCAGGCGAAACTCTCACTCATGTGCCTGGCGCGCTCGCAATCTCCGTCGTCACTTATCAAGCGATCTGGGTCGTCGGGCTGACCTTCACTATGTGGTTTGCATTGGTGCAGAACTATTCCGCGAGCAAGCTCTCCGCGTTCACCTTCATCACGCCGCTGTTCGGGGTCGTCGCGAGCTACTTCATCATGCACGATACGTTGACGATTGCCTTCGGTGCCGCGGCGCTATTGGTGATCGCCGGGCTCTATCTGGTCAACCGGCCCGAACTCACGGGAGCGAAGATCGTTCCCGATCCCAACGTGTGAGTCTGCGAACCGGCATCGATCCGCCCTAAGACCGATCGCTACCCCGTCTCGATCGGCAGCGAAGCATCCTTGGCCCACTCGCCCATCGAGCCGTCATAGAGCGTGAGGTTGTCGTAACCGAGCCGATGCAGCAGGAACAGGTCGACGGTTGCCGAGATGCCGCCGCCGCAATAGGCGACCACGCGCTTGTCTTTGGTGATGCCCTGGGCGGCGAATTTCGCCTCCGCGTCCGATAATGGAACGAAGGCCTTGGTTTCGGGATCGATCAGCGTTGCGGCGGAAACGTTGCAGCTTCCGGGAATGCGGCCGGGCCTGCCGTAACGGCTCGGCTCAAGTCCCCGGTGCAGTTGCGGGTTGAGCGCATTGACCACGGCGGTGTTGCGATCGCGGCTGGCGGCAAGAACCTCATGCTTGCCGACGAAGTATCCTGACTTTGGTTTCGCGGTGAACGTCGCCGGCGGGTAGCCTTTCGCCGGGCCGGTTTCGATGGCGCGGCCCTCGGCCTTCCATTTGTCCAGGCCGCCGTCGAGCACCGAGGCGTCGTCGAAGCCGAGCGATCGCAGCATCCACCAGAAGCGTGTCGCCCACATCATGGTGCCGATGGAATAGAGCACCACCCGGCTGTTCGCGCTGATGCCGTGCCGGCCGAACGCGGCCTCGAGTTGGGCGAGTTCTGGCATCATGAAGTAGAGCTTGGTGTTCCGGTCGGAGAACTCGCCCTGCAGATCCAGAAAATCCGCACCCGGAATATGCCCCGCCTCGAACGTGTGCTTGCCGGGCACGGCGATATAGGGGATGTCGCTGCCTTCCGGCTGGTATTCGAGAGTGGTGGTGCAATCGAACAGCCGAAGCTCGGGCTTCTTGAGGATGCCGGCGAGTTCCGCGGTGGATATGAGACCATCGTGCTCTGCCATGTCGCCGTCCTCCCGTCATTGTCGTTGTGGCACGCAATCAAGCAGGAAAAGGCGACACCCGTCTGCGCCCGGCCTTTAATCCCCCGGATAGCAGTCCAATATAGCGGTTACAGATGATGCGTTGGCGATTCGGAATAGCCATCGTAAGTTATTGAGTAGGCAAGAGAAAATATGACATGCGGCGAGCCAGGGTTCCATTTTCGGTGCAGCTGACGCGCAACCGCCCCCTTGGTGAATGTCACCAAAACCTGATAATCGGTTGACCCCATGAACAAGCCCGAAAAACCTTTATCCGTCGACGTCGCCGGCCCCAGCGCCCGGCACAAGACCACCCAGGTCATGGTCGGCAATGTCGCCGTCGGCGGCGGCGCGCCGATCGTCGTGCAGTCGATGACCAATACCGACACCGCCGATGTCGAAGGCACGGTAGCGCAGGTCGCTGCCCTTTCGCGCGCCGGCTCCGAGCTGGTGCGGATCACGGTCGACCGTGAGGAAGCCGCCGCCGCCGTGCCGCATATCCGCGATGGCTTGCGCAAGCGCGGCATCACCACGCCCCTGATCGGCGATTTCCACTATATCGGCCACAAGCTGCTCGCCGAATATCCGGCCTGCGCTGAAGCGCTCGACAAGTACCGCATCAATCCCGGCAATGTCGGCTTCAAGAACAAGCGCGACACGCAATTCGCCGACATCATCGAGATCGCCAACAAGAACGACAAGCCGGTGCGCATCGGCGCCAACTGGGGCTCGCTCGATCAGGAACTGCTCACCAAACTGATGGAAGAAAACGCAGCCTCGCCGGACCCGCGCGATGCGCGCGCGGTGACGCGCGAAGCCATGGTGCAGTCGGCGCTGTTGTCGGCGGCGCGGGCGCAAGAGCTCGGCATGCCCAAAAACCGGATGATCCTGTCGGCGAAAGTTTCCGCCGTGCAGGATCTGATCGCGGTCTATCAGGAACTGGTGCGGCGTTCGGATTACGCGATCCACCTGGGCTTGACCGAGGCCGGCATGGGATCGAAGGGCATCGTGGCATCAGCCGCCGCGCTCGGCATCCTCTTGCAGGAAGGTATCGGCGACACCATCCGGATTTCGCTGACGCCCGAGCCCGGCGGCGACCGCACGCTGGAAGTGCAGGTCGCGCAGGAACTGCTGCAGACCATGGGTTTCCGCACCTTCGTGCCGCTGGTTGCGGCATGTCCCGGCTGCGGCCGCACCACCTCGACCACGTTCCAGGAATTGGCGCGCTCGATCCAGGATTTCATCCGCGACGAGATGCCGGCCTGGAAGACGCAATATCCGGGGGTCGAGGCGCTCAACGTCGCGGTGATGGGCTGCATCGTCAACGGCCCCGGCGAATCCAAGCATGCCAATATCGGTATCTCCCTGCCCGGCACCGGAGAGGCGCCGGCCGCACCGGTGTTCGTCGACGGCAAGAAATTCCGCACCTTGCGCGGGCCGACGATTGCCGCCGACTTCAAGGCGCTGGTGATCGACTACATCGACCAGCGTTACGGCAGCGGCGCGAAGCCGGCCGCTGATACGGTGACGGCGGCGGAGTGACCTCTCGTCGCCCCGCGAAGGCGGTGCAGCCGTCATTGCGAGCGAAGCGAAGCAATCCAGAGTCTTGTACGGGCTCTGGATTGCTTCGTCGCTTCGCTCCTCGCAATGACGGTCGTTTTTGACGACCGAGCATTGCGCTTCGCTGCATCCGGGCTACGATGCCTCGATAAAAAGCAAGCCGGAGGAATCTCATGTCTTCGCTGTCAGGCAAGCAGGGACCGCGCTATCGGCACGTCAGCGACGACACCGAGCCCTACGAGACCATCGCGGTGGAAAAGCTCACACCCGTGATCGGCGCGGAAATTTCCGGCGTCGATATCGGCAAGCTTGTTTCCGACGAATCGCGTTCCAACCGCCAACTAGACGAGATTCACAGGGCGCTCGCCGAAAATCTCGTGATCTTCTTTCGCGACCAGCACATCACGCCCGCTCAGCATCTCGCCTTTGGCCGCAAATTCGGCGAATTGCACATCCATCCCGCCGCACCCCACGAGGGCGACGATCCCGCGCTGATGAAGATCTATGCCGACAAGGATTCACCACGCGCCAATGGCGAGGGCTGGCACACCGATGTGTCCTGCGACCTCGAGCCGCCGATGGGCTCGATCCTCTATATCAGGCAGTGCCCGCCGCGCGGCGGCGACACGCTGTTCGCCAACATGTATGC
>JBATYU010000349.1:0-1516 GCA_049674245.1 Bradyrhizobium sp.
CCTCAGATGATGTCACCCGTGTGACCTCCACCGGCATGCGCCACGCCACCGGCGAAGGCCGCACCGTGCTGCACGCGCTGCCGGTCGGCTACGCGCTTGACGGCGTCAAGGGCATTCGCGACCCCAGAGGCATGGTGGCGCGGCAATTCGGCGTCGACATGAACGTCGTCACCGCCGACGCCACGGTGGCCCGGAACCTGATGCTGGTGGTCGAGCGCTGCCACCTCAATGTCGAAGCCATGGCGGCGAGCCCCTATGTCGCCGGCCTTTCGGTCTTGACCGACGACGAGGCCGATCTCGGCGCCGCCGTGATCGAGATGGGGGCCGGAACCACGACGATGGCGACCTATTCCGGCGGCAGCTTCGTCCATGCCTCGGGCTTTGCCGTCGGCGGCCACCACATCACCATGGATCTTGCGCGGGGCTTGAGCGCCTGCATTGCGGATGCCGAGCGAATCAAGACGTTATATGGCACCGTGCTGACCGGCGGGTCCGACGCGCGTGAGTTAATGTCCGTGCCGACCGCCGGCGACAACGAGCGGGAAGTGCCACAAATCGTATCCCGCGCCACGATTGCCAACATTGTCCGGCATCGCGCCGAGGAGATTTTTGAAATGGTCCGGGACCGGCTTGCGGATTCTCCCTTGGCGGCGGAACTCAAGGCGCGGGTCGTCCTGAGCGGCGGCGCCTCGCAGCTCACCGGACTTGTCGAGCTTGCGACCCAGGTCCTCGGCCGTCCGGTGCGGATCGGCCGTCCGCTCGGCTTCGGCCGGCTGCCCAATGAGGCCAAGAGCGCGTCGTTCGCGGTCCCCTCGGGCCTGCTGGTCTATCCCCAATACGCTCATCTTGAACACGTCGAACCGCGGCATACGCGGCGCCTCAGGACAGGGACTGACGGCTACTTCGGAAAGGTCGGACGATGGCTTCGCGAGGGCTTCTGATGATTCTTTTCCGCACCTTCCGACTTCCACCAAAGCCCGCGGCCGCCGGCCGCGGCGAACCAACGCGCGCGTAAGCGAGAGGCACCCATGGCACTCAATCTCACTCCCCCCGACATCAGCGAGCTGAAACCGCGGATCACCGTCTTCGGCGTCGGTGGAGCAGGCGGCAATGCTGTCAACAACATGATCACCGCCGGATTGCAGGGCGTCGATTTCGTCGTTGCCAATACCGACGCGCAGGCGCTGACGATGTCGAAAGCGCAGCGCATCATCCAGATGGGCACCCAGGTCACGCAGGGGCTCGGCGCAGGCTCGCAGCCTGATGTCGGCTCCGCCGCCGCGCAGGAAGTGATCGATGAGATCCGCGACCATCTCTCAGGCGCCAACATGGTGTTCGTCACCGCCGGCATGGGCGGCGGCACCGGCACGGGTGCAGCCCCCGTCATCGCCAAGACCGCGCGCGAGATGGGCATCCTCACCGTCGGCGTGGTGACCAAGCCGTTCCACTTCGAAGGCCAGCGCCGCATGCGCACCGCCGAGGCCGGCATTGCCGAGCTGCACAAGGTGGTCGATAC
>JBATYU010000350.1:0-2522 GCA_049674245.1 Bradyrhizobium sp.
TATTTGAGAAGACGTTTCATGCAATCCACCCTCGATTGAGAAAATGCCCTATTTCGCGCAACACGTCGCACGACAGTAACGTGGGAATTTGACCGCTCCCTATGCAGATACGGCAATTACTGGAAAAAACCGGCAGTGTTGCAACAGAGCAACGATCTTTGGCCTTGAACCAATTATATCGCTCGGGTGAGGAGTGCTGATCCGCGCGATTTTGTCTATTGAAGAGGGCAGCCCCTCGAAGGTCGCCTGAGGGTCAAAAACGGTCCTGACGCCATTTAAATGGGATGTCTGCGTTACCCCCGAAAGCAGACATCGGCCAGCGCCGCCGCGATGACCGATCCCGATCCTAACCCCTTCGCCGATTGCGATGCCATCGTCTGCTGCGGTGGAGGTCAGCAAGCGTCAATCAGTTGTTTCGGGAGAGCGCAAGAATATCGGCAGTTCTTCGTCGTGCACGAGAAAACAAGCCACAACTAAGGATTGTAAAAGACTGATGTCAGTAGCCGTTAGCCTAACGCTAGGCTAACGATATTGATGTTTTTGCCGGTCGTTCCTGCGATATTTTTTATTCCAACGGTGCTTGGAACGGTTTCCGCTGTCCGACATTAGGTAGCGTCCATTGTAGGTTAGTTGGGGGCTTCAAATGAGCACCTCTCAGCAGCGGTCTATGACCGCCGACCCTGAGACGCGTCTTTCAATCCTCTTCCGCGACGCAGCCGAGCTCCATCTTCAGTTATCCGAATTGAACAGATTGCGCGACCAGGTCAGGCAAGCGCAACGATTTTTGGTCCGGTCGCGGCGTCGCCGTCGAATACTCGTTCAATCGAGCGAGGGCTCAACGTCCTGAGCCCGAAGACCTGGATCGACTGGCGGCATTGTCTCATCCATCTGGGCCTTGAGATCGGCGGCCTTTTCGACCAGCGCGGCCGAAACGTTCGGGTCTGTAACTGATTTGGCAAACTTGAGAAGGGTTGTCGCTTGACGCACGAGATACTGTTGGCCCAGCACTGGCTTTCCCCATTGTTGCCAGCCCCAATCCCATTATGCTGCAGGGGGAAGTTCGTTCCAACGCCAATGTACAAAAGTGAACAATATTCTATGAACCTTCAAATAGGGCGACTGCCGAATTCAACTTAGGCCACCGGGGGTTAAAACAGGCCAGTACCCGAGGCGCGCAGGAATAGCTTGACAGTGTTCATGTTTTGTTCTCGTATCGACGCCATGCCCAACCCGCATTGGTACGACCCTGAAACAGACCCATCTCAGTTTATGGCTGCGCTCTGGAAAGTGCGGCATCTCTGCACTCGCGCCGAGCATGTCCGCGTGACGGTGCCAGGCAGCTACATATTGGTGCAGGCGATCATGTCGGCGATCGACGACTTTGCCGAGCGCGAGACCGGCAACCGCGAATACTTTCGGGGCAAGCCCCACAGTGCGGGCTGACGATGTGTAACCTCTACAGCATCACAACGAACCAAGCCGCCATCATCGCCCTCTTCCGGGTGATCAACCGCTACCTCGGCAACCTGCCGCCAATGCCGGGCGTATTCCCGGACTATCCGGCGCCAGTGGTGCGCAACGCGAGTGCTGAACGCGAGATGCGGATGATGCGTTGGGGGATGCCACCGCCACCAAAGATTGGCGGACCGCCGGTGACCAACATTCGCAACACGTCCTCCCCGCATTGGCGTGGGTGGCTTAAGCCGGAAAACCGTTGCCTCGTCCCGGTCAACAGCTTCGCGGAATATGCGCCAGAACCAAATCCAGAGACGAATAAAAAGGATGTCGTCTGGTTCGCGCTCAATGAGGATCGGCCGTTGTTTGCCTTCGCCGGCATCTGGACCGAGTTCAAGGGTGACCGGGGTACGAAGTCGAAGCCAATCCCTGGCCCGCACCTCGTCTATGGCTTCCTCACGACCGCGCCGAACGCGGTGGTCAAGCCAATTCACTCGAAGGCGATGCCGGTGATCATGACGACAGATGAAGAGCGCGACGTGTGGATGCGCGCGCCATGGGATGAGGCGAAGGCGCTGCAGCGACCGCTGCCTGACGATGTGATCAAAATCGTCGCACGTGGTGAAGACAAAGAAGATCGCGCGGCGGCAGCTTGATCAGCACCACTAATCAATGTCCGCTTTGTTGCGCATTACGGACTCAACTCGGACATCGCACCACGTCTGTTTTGTGCCAACAACGGAAGTGCCCGCCTCATTCGTTCAAGCTCGTCGGCCAGCGCAAACGGCACCGGCGGCGCGGTGATGTTCGGCGGTAATGCTTTCGAGCGCTGAGGCCGTTCGGGATCGTATTCAGCCGTCCACAATGGCCCGTTCACCGCGGATGTATTGTTCGAGCTGATCAATCAAGAACTTCTGATCACCGATTTTGCTTTTGACAAGATCGCCGATCGAAACAATGCCAATTAGCTTTTTTCCCTCAAACACCGGCAGATGGCGCACCCGCTTCTCACTCATGACGGCCATACATTGGTCAACGGATTGTTCTGGCTGCGCAATGAGGACGTG
>JBATYU010000351.1:0-2606 GCA_049674245.1 Bradyrhizobium sp.
CGAACAGCCGCGTCCGGTTGCGCGCGATCGAGGCGCGCTCAGCGTCGGTGTAGGGATAGGCCAAAGCTTCCTCGACGCTCGGCAGCGGCAGATATTGGCCGCGGTCGCGGCGCAGGCGATTGAGATCCATCGATGAGGCAAGTTTTCCCGCCTCCGCATCGGTCTCCGCCGCGACCGCCGCGATCGCCAGAATGGCATGCGGCGTCGTGCGCCAGCCCGACGGCTTGAAACGGGTGCGGTAGTTCGCCAGCGCTTCGACGGCATCATAAGACGCAAAGTGATGTGCGAACGCAAAGCCCATGCCGACTTGGGCCGCAAGCTCGGAAGAGTAGTCGCTGGAGCCGAGCAGCCAGATCGGCGGCAGCGGCGTGTCGTCGGGCATCGCCACCACATTGTTGTAGGGGTGCCCGGGCGGAAAATCGCGGGTCTCCCACAGGGTCAACTCATGCAGCCGTTCGAGGAAATCGTCGCCTTCTCTGGCGTCAAGCCGGCTGCGTAACGCGTAGGCCGTGGCGCCATCGGTGCCCGGCGCACGGCCGAGGCCGAGATCGATCCGGCCGGGAAACAGCGCCTCCAGCATCTTGAAGCGCTCGGCGACCATCAGCGGCGCATGGTTGGGGAGCATCACGCCGCCGGAGCCGACGCGGATGTTGTTAGTCACGGCGGCGATCTGGCCGATCATCAGGTCGGGCGCGGGGCTCGCCACCGACGCAAGATTATGGTGCTCGGCCAGCCAATAGCGAACATAGCCAAGGCCATCGACATGGCGCGCCAGATCGATGCTGTTGCGCAGCGCCGCGGCGGGTTTTGTGCCCGTGGTGACGACGGAGAGATCGAGGACGGAGAGCGGCACCATGGTGCCCAAGCTAATGCGCGATATCCGGGCCACAAATACCCGGCCGCGCAGAGCAGGGACGCAGGCGGCAGGACCCGAAACGGAAGCTTTCAAGGATGGCGGTTGGGACATATGTCAAGCAAATGTCCAATATTGCGCCTTGCCCACCCGAGCGGCGCCGGAGAGCCGTGACCTTAAGGTGCATTAATTATCCCATATTTTGGTACTTACTTGAAATTGGAGGTTTTGAAGCCTCCTGCCCACAAATTGGAAAATATAGGACAATATATCAGACGATTTACATGAATTGGGCCATTTCCCACCATTGATGGGCTGTTTGAGCGGCCCTGTTTGGCCTATTTTGGCGCTTCCCGGGCTAAGCCTGACAGATGCGAAACCGTAAGCGGAGTTTGTGGTGCCATGAGTGAAATTGCTTCGCCTTCGCCCGACGGGCACCGGGCACCTAAAACCGGCGAGATCAAGACTCCTGCGATCTCCTTTGAGTTCTTCCCGCCAAAGACCGAGGAGATGGAGCGCAATCTGTGGGACACGATCAACCGGCTGGCGCCGCTTGCCCCCAACTTCGTGTCGGTGACCTACGGCGCCGGCGGCTCCACGCGAGAGCGCACCCATGCCACCATCGCCCGCATCCTGAAGGAAACGGACCTTTTGCCGGCGGCGCATCTGACCTGCGTCGGCGCATCGCGCGGCGAGATCGACGACATTGTCGACCGCTATCACGAGGTTGGCGTCCGTCACATCGTGGCGTTGCGCGGTGACCCGGCGACCGGCATCGGCTCCGCTTACGCCGCGCATCCCGACGGATATCAGACCTCGTCCGATCTCGTCGCCGGCATCAAGAAGCGCCATCCGGATATCGAGGTTTCGGTATCGGCCTATCCGGAGAAGCACCCTGACGCACACGACTTCGACACCGATATCGACACGCTGAAGGCCAAGGTCGATTCCGGCGCATCGCGCGCCATCACCCAGGTCTTCTTCGACAACGACCTCTATTTTCGTTACCTCGACCGCGTGCGCGCCCGCGGCATCGAGATTCCGATCGTTCCCGGCATCATGCCGATGCACAATTTCAAGCAGGCCCGCAATTTTGTCACGCGCGCCGGCACCACCGTGCCGGACTGGCTCGCCCAAAAATTCGAAGGCCTCGATGACGATGCCGAGACCCGCAAGCTGGTGGCGGCCGCGGTCGCGGCCGGCCAGGTGCAAAAATTGGCAAAACATGGCGTCGATACCTTCCACTTCTACACCATGAACCGCGCCGACCTGGTATTCGCGATCAGCCATCTGCTCGGCATTCGCCCCAAGGGCGCGCAGAAGGCCGCCTGATGAAAATGCCCGTTTCCACCAAACGAACCGCACTGCTCGCGGCAGCCCGCGAGCGCATCCTGGTGCTCGACGGCGCCATGGGCACCATGATCCAGGGCCTCGAATATGATGAGGCCGCCTTTCGGGGGCAGCGTTTTGCGGATTTCCATCGCGACGTCAGGGGCAACAACGATCTTCTGATCCTGACGCAGCCGAATGCGATCGAGGACATCCACGCCGATTATTTGCGCGCCGGCGCCGACATCATCGCCACCAATACGTTCTCCTCCACTTCGATCGCGCAGGCCGACTACGACATGTCGGACCTCGCTTATGACCTCAACCGCGAGGGCGCAAAACTCGCGCGCGCCGCCGCCGCGCGCGTCACCGCCGAGGACGGCAAGCAGCGTTTCGGCGCCGGCGCCCTGGGGCCGACCAACCG
>JBATYU010000352.1:0-3538 GCA_049674245.1 Bradyrhizobium sp.
ATTTCTGGCAAACCTCGGGCATATCGGGCCGCGAGATCGCGAAGCCGTGTCTAGCCGTCATTGCGACCGGGTGGCTCGCAATGACGGTCTTTGGCTGTTTGAAAATTGAATCTGAGAAAAGGATAAATGGCGCAGGCGCCCGCGCTACCGCGCGACGCTGCCGAGCTTGAGGCCGAGCGCGAGAACCAGCAGGATGCCGCCGGCATAAGCCAGATATTCGGGATGCTGGCAAAACAATTTTGACGTCGAGCAGACGTCGCTGGCCCAACCGGTGCCGATGGCAATTTGGTCGGCTGCCTGCTTGAACAGCAGCGCGGCTCCGCCAAGCACCAACGCGACTATAATGAAAAACCCGCCCATCGTTCCCTCCGTCCCGACTCGCGTCGGATTGTGCGCTGGCGCCGGCGGTAAGCAATCTCCGGTCAACTACGTGGTCGGCGAGGGCGCGTTGATCGCGCGCTTACTCGCTGTCCTGTTTCTTGCCGCCGATGGTTTTCAGCTTGGCGAACACGGCATCGACATTGAGATCCTCGCGCTGTTTCTCGGTCGGCTCGAATTCCACCTCCTTGCGGGTGGTCTCGGAGGCCGGCAGTAGCGTAGCGCCGCCGTAAGCGGTGTCGGCCGGCTTTTCCTTTGCCGCGCGCTGCACCTCGAAATCGAGCTCGATCTGCGAGCACAGGCCAAGCGTCACCGGGTCCATCGGCGTGAGCGTCGAGGCGTTCCAGTGGGTGCGGTCGCGCACGCTCGCAATGGTGGTCTTGGTGGTGCCGACCAGGCGCATGATCTGCGCGTCCTTCAATTCGGGGTGGTTGCGCACCAGCCACAGGATCGCGCTCGGCCGTTCGTGGCGGCGCGACACCGGGGTGTAGCGCGGGCCCTTCTTCTTGGTCGCGGGCGGCAGCATCACCTTGCTCTCGCCGAGTTTTAAGCGGTAGTTCGGGTCGCCTTCGCCCTTTTCGATCTCATCGCGGGTCAATTGCCCGGTCGAAATCGGGTCCATGCCCTTGATGCCCTGGGCGGCGTCGCCGTCGGCGATGGCGCGCACTTCGAGGGGGTGCATTTTGGTGAAATCAGCCACCTGATCGAAAGTCAGCGCGGTATTGTCGACCAGCCACACGGCAGTTGCCTTCGGCATCAGCGGTGCATTGCTCATGGCAGTTCTCTCATGGCAGTTCTCCTGGCAAATCTCGTTTGTGCTTCGCCAACCTCTTTTTGGAGGCGAAGTCTTTGGTCATCGGCGATGACGGGATTATCCCCTATATAAGCTGTTCAGGGCCTTTGGCGCAATGGCCTGCTAAAGTGCCTTGACAGCGCGTGAAAGCGGCCCCAATTCGTACCCAGAACTGACCGTTCCCCGGCCCGCCGGTGGGGGGTGATTCGGTCCCGAGATATCTTCATGACAGCCAAACCAGAGCTGAAACTCGTGCTTTGCTCGCCGCGGGGCTTCTGCGCCGGCGTGGTGCGGGCGATCGACACCGTGGAACGGGCGCTCGCCATCTATGGCGCCCCGGTCTATGTCCGCCACGAGATCGTCCACAACCGTTATGTCGTGGACAGCCTGAAGACCAAGGGTGCGATTTTCGTCGAGGAACTGGCTGAAATCCCCGACAATACCGACGCGCCGGTGGTGTTCTCGGCCCATGGGGTTCCGAAATCGGTCCCGGCCGAGGCCAAGACGCGCAATTTCTTTTCGCTGGACGCGACATGCCCGCTGGTCACCAAGGTGCACCGGGAGGCCGCGATCCATTTCAAGCGCGGCCGCGAAATCCTCCTGATCGGCCATTCCCATCATCCGGAAGTGGTGGGCACGCTCGGGCAGTTGCCGGCCGGCGCGGTGACGCTGATCGAGACCAATGAGGATGCCAAGACCTTCACCGCGAAGGATCCGAACAACCTCGCCTTCGTGACCCAGACCACGCTGTCGATCGACGACACCGCCGAGATCGTCGCGATGCTCAAGGAGCGGTTTCCGAACATTTCCGGGCCGCACAAGGAAGACATCTGCTACGCCACCACCAACCGTCAGCTCGCGGTGAAGAAGGTGGCGCCGGTGGTTGACGCGCTGATCGTGGTCGGCGCGCCGAACTCGTCGAACTCGCAGCGCCTGCGCGAGGTCGCCGAGCGCGAGGGCTGTCCCATTGCCGTCCTGGCTCAACGCGCCGCCGATCTCGACTGGAAGCGCTTCGAGGGCATCAAGAGCCTCGGCATCACCGCGGGCGCATCCGCGCCGGAAGTGATCGTCGAAGAGATCATGGGCGCGTTCGCCGAGCGCTACCAGTTGCACGTGGAGACGGTCTCGGCAGCGGAAGAGAACGAGTTTTTCCCGCTGCCGCGCTCGCTGCGTCCCGACGCGGCGTAAAAAATATGGCGGTCTACACCGACGTCGCCACCGAGGAGCTTGTGGAATTCCTCAAGGGGTACGACATCGGCGAACTCTTGTCCTACAAGGGCATCGCCGAGGGCGTCGAGAATTCCAACTTCCTGATGCATACCAGCACGGGCGCGTTCATCCTCACGCTCTATGAAAAGCGCGTGGCGGATGGCGATCTGCCCTACTTTTTGTCGCTGATGGCGCATCTGGCCGAGCGCGGCGTCCGTTGCCCGCAGCCGGCCAAGAACCGCAGGGGCGAAGTCTATTCGACCTTGGCCGGGCGGCCGGCGGCGATCATCAATTTCCTGGAAGGCATGTGGCCGCGGCGGCCGAACGCGGCGCATTGCGCGGGCGTCGGCGACGCGCTCGCCAGGATGCACCTCGCGGGCAAGGATTTTCCTCTCTTCCGCAAAAATCCGCTGTCGGTTGCCGGCTGGCGTCCGCTGTTCGATCTCGCAGCAGCGCGTGCCGACAGCGTGCAGGTCGGCCTGCGCGACCTCATCGCGACCGAACTTGCGCATCTTGAAGCGCACTGGCCTTCGGATCTGCCGGTCGGCGTGATCCATGCCGATCTGTTTCCCGACAACGTGTTCTTCCTCGGCGACAGGCTTTCGGGGCTGATCGACTTTCCGTTTTCCTGCAACGACATCCTCGCCTACGACGTCGCGATCTGCCTCAATGCCTGGTGTTTCGAGCTCGATCACTCGTTCAACGTCACCAAGGCGCGCGCCTTCCTCAACGCCTATGGCCGCGAGCGGAAGCTCTCCGATGCCGAGCAGGACGCGCTGCCGCTATTGGCGCGCGGCGCGGCGATCAGGTTTCTCCTGACGCGGCTGGTCGACTGGCTGAACGTGCCGCCGGGCGCACTGGTGCGGCCCAAGGACCCGCTCGAATATGTGCGCAAGCTGCGCTTCCACCAAAGCGTCAATAGCGTGCACGATTACGGCCTCTCGGCCTCGGGGCTTGTGGCGTGAGTTCGCTTCCCAATGTGGTGATCTACACCGACGGCGCCTGCTCGGGTAATCCCGGGCCCGGCGGCTGGGGCGCGATCCTGAAATTCGGCGACGTCGAGAAGGAATTGAAGGGCGGCGAGCCGCACACCACCAACAACCGCATGGAGCTGATGGCGGCAATCTCGGCGCTGGAAGCGCTGAAGAAGCCGTGCAC
>JBATYU010000353.1:0-1666 GCA_049674245.1 Bradyrhizobium sp.
TCAAATGGATGTTCACAACCGACAAAGCCCGCGCCAAAATGGGCCACGCATACCCCGACGCCAAAGAGTCATAATCACTGTGCAGGGACACTAGTGCTCGCCTTTAATGCATGAGGATGGGCTTTAATGAAAAGGGCCCCAGGAAGAGTGCGAGGTACTTCCTGGGGCTCCCACCGGACTTAATAGAACAGATCGGTGATGAAATCCGCCCCGGTGTTCCACCAGCAGAACACCGCTGTCCAAATTTGGATATCCGGGAATCTACGGTCCAGCGCGTTCGAATATGAGGTCCTGGAGGGAACCGTATCAGCCTTCCGGATTATCATGTGCATGCTGCTGATCCGCGGCGCCGCACGCAAAGATAGGACGGAACGGAAAGCATCCTTGGGAGTTGTACCGCGGTGCCGATACCCAGCCCCATCGGCACAATCAAGAGCGGCCTCATCTCTCCCCCCAGAGTTGAGGCCGTCTCCGTTCTGCCGCCGCAGGCCTCGCTTTTGTCGGATTTGTTGCTAAAAGCTTACTTTTGCGCCGGAGTGTACCCAGCGCATCGGGTAAAGCTCGCGTCCTTGTCGCTTCGCGTTTTTGCAAACCGACCTCGCAGCGCCAGGCGGCGCGCCTTCGAACTCCTGACATTCCTTTGGACTTTGCAATCCCATGATCCTTTCCCGCGACACCAGAGCCAACAACCTCGCCCGCATCGGCTCGCAGCCGATCGCGCTCGCCACCGCGATACTCGCCATCGTCGTCGTGGGGGCCGCCTCGATCGCGCTCTGGCGCGCCTATACCGGCACGTCGCCTGAGCTCGATCGCGTCGCCGCGGCCCGCCAATTGCAGGCCCGGACCGCGCAGGCTTCCGAGCAGCTTGTCGAGAAGACCAAGGGCCTGGAAGCGATCCAGCAGGAATCGATCGATCAGTTGCAGGTGATCCAGGATCAGCTGCAAACCGTCAGACGCATTCTCGCCGCGCAACAGGCGGATTCCAAACGGTTGTCAGAGCAGGTGTCCGGCCTCACCGAAGCGATCGAGGGTCTGCGGCAGTCGTTCGCGTCCGCCCAGGCCGCCGAACCCGCTCCCGCACCAACCGCGCGCAACAAGTCGGTCCGCACCCGGGCTCACGCGACCAGGATCTCGCATCAAAAACGGGCCAAAGCTCGGGGCTGACGGCGCGAGCACCGCTCCCAGCATTTTTCTGCACAGAATGTGAACTGGCTCACATTTGCCCGCGAGAATCCGAGGCAGAGTGCAGTTCACCGGAAGGCGCAAGCCGATTTTAATTTCCGGGGCTGGCAAGGTCGTTGACGGCATACTGCGTCGACGGCCTTGTTTTTTATTCCCCCCCTGCATCGATTTTCTTTCGATCGCGCGGCGGCGCGGGATTTTCATCCCGCACCAATACCGGGCTCGCCGCGGAACTTAGCCGCAGACCTGCACCGAGCGCAGACGCCAGCCGTGGTGACGCGTGTGCACGCGCTGCCGGACGATGTAGCAGCCGCTATCGCCGGCGTAGTAGCTGTCGTCGTAATCAGAGGGATAGTCGTCGTAATAGGCGTACGGCCCGGCACCGACGAAGAACACCCGGTGGTGGCGGAATCCGTGGTGGAAATGCCCCCCTGCAACGCGCGCACCGTGCCAGGCCATACCGCCGCCGCTGCCGTGCCAAGCC
>JBATYU010000354.1:0-2755 GCA_049674245.1 Bradyrhizobium sp.
GTATTCATGACCGGCCTTGCGCCCGATTTCGCGGCCGAAAATGTTGGGTTTTTCACTGCGCCCTACGGACAGCGCGCGAAGCTCGGCAAGCCGGTCATCGATCGCGCCAACAATGCGGTCCACGTCATGCTCCCTAATGGCGTGACCCGTACCGCCAAGTATCTCGGGAGCCAGGGTTGCG
Source organism: Bradyrhizobium sp. (assembly GCA_049674245.1). GTDB lineage: Bacteria > Pseudomonadota > Alphaproteobacteria > Rhizobiales > Xanthobacteraceae > Bradyrhizobium. The sequence continues at coordinate 182 of JBATYU010000354.1, forward strand.
TCACGCTCCCGATCGGCGAGAGCGCCATGAATTTCAAGCCGGTCGCCGTCAAGAGCCGATTGCCCGATCCCGCGACCCAACTGTGGCCCATGGGCGACATGCTGCCACAGGAGCCGCTGCCGACAGAGATCGACGCCGAGAAACTCAAAGCTGCCGTGAATGCCGCGTTCCAGCCCGCCGAAGGATTGACCGCTGCGTTCGTTGTGACGTGGAAAGGCCGGCTCATTGCCGAGCGCTACGCGGAAGGTCTTACGGCGCAGACGCCGCTCGAAGGCTGGTCCATGGGCAAGAGCGTTACGGCAACACTCTTTGGGATTCTGGTCAAAGACGGCGTCTATGATTTGGACCAGCCGGCACCGATTCCTGAATGGCAAACGCCCGGCGACCCGCGCGCCAAAATACGCATTGCGGATCTCCTTCACATGTCGAGCGGGCTTCGGATCAAGGCGCCCCAAGACCCGGATTATGACCCAACGGGACCTTATCCGGATCACGTCTACCTTTATACCGGCGGCATCGATTCCTTTCATTACGCGGCGACACGGCCATTGCAATGGCCTCCCAACACCGTCGGACGCTATCACAACACCGATCCGGTCCTGATCAGCTATCTGATCCGGCTCGGTGTCGAAAAAAGCGGCGACGAATATCTCTCATTTCCTCAGCGGGTGCTGTTCGACAAGCTCGGCATCCGTACCATGGTGATCGAAACTGATCCGTTCGGAAATTTTTTAGGGCAAGGTTATGAGGTTGGCTCCGGCCGCGATTGGGCGCGGCTTGGCAACCTCTTTCTTCAGGGTGGCGTCTGGAACGGTGAGCGCATTCTCCCAGAGGGCTATACCAAATTCGTCAGCACGCTTGCGCCCGCCTGGGCCGCGGACAATCGGCCGATCTATGGAGCTTTCTTTTGGCTCAACGGCGACGGGCGATATCCAGTCCCGCGCGATGCCTATTACATGTCGGGGGCGGGCGGGCAGACGACGCTGATGATTCCCTCGCACGATCTCGTCGTGGTGCGTCTCGGGCACTATCGAGGCGAATCTGCCGGCGCCGCAGGCTTCAGCAAGGCGCTCGCGCTGTTGATCGAGGCGGTGCCAAAAGCACAAAACGAAGCTATCCGTCCACCTACTGAGAAATGAGAGATAAGGTTGGAGTGGTCGATTAACGCGACCACCGAATCGGCCTTGGGCGTGCCGCGGCTCGCGCCGACCTCCGCCGTACAGGGCTTCACGTTCACAAAACGAGGCGCGAGGCGAACCGCTGCTGGATCTCTGACGAAAAAGTCTCCCATTCCAATTTTGGGCCTCGTCCGCTGTTGGCAGATACGGTTGAAAAAGTCTTTTTCGGCTGACGAATGAAATTTTTCAGGACCGCCGGTGCGTCCCACGCGCGGCGACGTGAGGGACCACATCGTTTTACACAAAAACGACTACGGACCTTCGTATCCGCCCTAGTGAGCTTACGGCGGCAGAAACGTGTAAACATCGACCTTCGCGAGATTTTTTTGCAACAGTATCGGCACGAACCTGCCGAACCGGGATGTCCGCTCTATGGTCGCTATCAGGGGTAGACCCGACATGATGCGGATAGCTCAATTCGGTCGAGATTGACCCAAATGCGACATCCTTTGAAGTGTTGTTGCAAAACATTGAAGCTGCCAGCCCTTGGCCTTCATGATAGGTTGCTTCACTCCGCCTTGGAGATCCCTCAACTCCTTGATGATCAGATTATTCATGAGCGGGATAGTGGACCTTTCAGCCACCAAGCTAGGCTCAGTGCCCTTGACGGGTCGTAAGCGTCAAGGTCTCCGCAAGCTATCACCTGATCTCATCAGCAAGGCGATCGATGAGACCAACGCGCAGGTCACTCGCATTGGGCTGACGTTCCTCGGCACGGCCGCGTTCTGCCTTCTGTCCTTGTTCAGTCCTGATAGCGCCCTCTTGGGCGGCAGTGAAAAGATAAACGTACCACTGGCCGGGCCAGTATCCTTCTTCGGGTTCATGCTGCTGGGTCCAGCGGTCCTCATCATGCTGCGGGTCTACTTGCAGATTTATGTCGAGCATAGCGATCGATTGGAACGGCTAGGACGGTCGATGCTGGCGGTGCGGGCGCCAACCTTGGTGCCGCTCAAGAACCCACTGATGCGGGTCTTTAGTGGCTTGACCTTTTACCTCGTGCTGCCATTGGCAATGATGCTCTTTGCATGGAAGGCTGCGGTGCTCCCTGCTTGGGGATCGGGTTTGCTCTGCGTTGCAGTGGGGGTTATCGCTAGCCATGCAATACTGCCGCTCGGCAAGGTTTCCTGGCGATCAAAGGCCTTGCTGAGCGTAATCGCCGCGATTATTGCCGGGGGCGTAATGTTTAGTTTCGGGCCTTTACGCCGTCCATTCGATTTGCGTCGTGCAAACCTGTCAAACCAGTGGCTCGCGAGAACCAATCTCAGCGGCGCCGACCTGAGCGACGCCAACCTGAGCAACGCCCACCTTTACTTCGCCAAGCTGCGCGGCGCCCACGTGAACTTCGCCGACCTGAGCGGCGCCAACCTGCTCCACGCCAGCCTGAGCGGCGCCAACC
>JBATYU010000355.1:0-4113 GCA_049674245.1 Bradyrhizobium sp.
GCCATCGCGGCGTGACCTTCGGCGCTGGGGTGAACCGCGCCGCCGTACACCGCCGACAGCACGCCCCACGTGGCGTCATGGATATCGGAGGGTTGCATCGAGGCTTGCAAGCCCTGCGGGTAGGTCATCGCCGCGAAGTAGCTGTCGTTGGCGTCGCGGATCCAGCGGGCGCGGGGAAGATAGGCACGGTATTCGCCGGCGCTGCGGCCGCACAGCATCGGCTGGTTGGCCGCGGTGACGATGTCAGGGTCGAAGCTTTCGCCTTTGGGCGAAAAGCACTCGCGGTCGAACTCCGGATCGCTCGCGGCGCGCGCGCAGAAGCCGTGATCGGCGAACGCGGCCTGATGGGCATCGACGAACGTGATGCGGTCGCCGCGCGGATCGCCGCACAGGATGCCGGACTGGCACAGCGCGAGCGCTTTCAGTTGCGGCAGGAATTCGTTCTGCACGTAGGCCGAGACATTGGCGAGCCGCTGCGGATCGGCGTTGAAGGAAGGGTGAATGTCGAAACCGGCGCGGCCGCCGGGGCAGGGCGCGCCGCCGCCGGCGAGCGTCGGGTTGGCGTAGGACACATACACCACGTGCTGGAGGTCGCCGACCAGCGGCTTCAGCGCCTCCCGCAGCTTGGCAAAGCTTTGCGGCAGAACGCGCGCCTGCGCCGCGCGTGAATCATCCACCGATGCCATCACGCCTGAGCGGCGGAACAGCACGCGCTCGGTCGCCGTGTCCACGATCACGTCGGCGACCAGCCCGGAGAAATAGATGTCGTTGGCGCCGATCGAGAGCAGAACCAGATCGAGCTTGCGGTCGGGCTGGCGGCGTTTCGCAGCCGCGACGGCTTCGCGCAATTCCGCGAGCTGGCTGCTGACGGTGCCCTGGCAGGGGCTCGATGATTTCAAAGGAGGACATTCGCGCGCGCGCTGACTGCCGAACAATCCATCGGGGATAGTGGCTCCGGTGCAGGCAAGCGGCAGATAGGTGACCGCAATGTGCGGATATTGCACGGCGAGCGCGAGTGCGGTGCGGATCTGATAGCTGTAGAGCGAGCGATGGCAGGCGGAGTTGAGCCACAGCGCGCTCTGGCGCTGCCAGACCTGCAGTGAGTCCGGAGCCTCGCAGGCGCGTCCGCCTTTGTAGCCGGCGCGGCTCGGGCGGTAATATTGCGCAGCCGCCGAGCCCAGATAATAGCGGAAGCAGAAGCCATCGTCCGACAGCGCGATCGGCCGGTCCGGATTGCCTTCGCCGGAAGCGATGCTGTCGCCGAGACCGGCGATGAAGATATCGCGCACCCTGATCCCGGTCGAGACCCGCTGCGGCGCCTCGGCGCCGCTCGAGATATCGACGGTGGCAACCGTCTGGCGGCCGTAACGCGCGCGCAGATTGACCGGTTCGGCGCAATCGAAGGTGGATTGCTGCGGGCCGTCGCCGTCATCGAACGACCAGGCGCAGATCGCGCCGACCGGGACCGCGCCGGTCAGCCGCACGGTGACCGGATGATCGATCGGCGTGAGATAGCTCTCCTTGACGTTATCGCGTGTGCAGGGCTCGTTGACGCGGCCGGAAAGGTCGATGCAGAGCCGGTTGACCATGTTGCGCGCCCAGCCGCGGCCGTCGCTCTGCAGTTCCAGCGCCTGCTCGGAGGCGAGAATGCTGCGGTCTTTCGCGCTCTCGACATGCAGCAGGAAATCGCGTTCCTCACGGAACAGGCGAAAACGGTTGCGGACTTCCCATGAGATCTGCAGGGGGGCATCGAGAGCCGTCTGTGCCTCCGCCCATTGCGCCGGCAACGCCGCCAGCGCATTCGCGAGCAGCGCGAACGCGATTATGCAACGAAGGTGACTTCGGACCATGACGCGTTTGACGTTACAGTTGGGGCGGAAATAAGAGAATCGGCCAAAACGGGTAGTTTGCCGTTCAGCCCCGCGACTTCAGCCGCTTCACTGGCTCCAGCCGCTCCACCGGCCGCGGTACGGCGGCGGAGGCAGGAAATCCTTCGTTCAGCCGGCGGCGCTGCTGCCAGGGCACTACCACATTGAGCCAAAGCTCGCGCGTTCCCATGATCGAAATTGCGATCCCAAACGGGATCACGAAGTAGAGTACCCGGAACACCAGCAGTGTCGCGAGCAACTGTTCCTTGCTGAATTCAGGCAGCGCCACCAGCATCGCCGCGTCGAACACGCCGAGGCTGCCCGGCGCATGGCTGGCAAATCCGAGCAGCGTCGCCAGAATGAACACCACCGCCAGCGAAACGAAATCGATGCCGGGCTGCAGCGGCATCAACAGGAACATCGCCATCGCGCAAAATCCGAGATCGACCACGCCGATCAGGATTTGCAGCAGCGTCAGCCGAGCCGACGGCAGCACCACTTTCCAGCCATTCTGGCCGAGCTCGCGCCGTTGCTTGCCGGTCATCAGCCAGACGAAATAAGTCGCGATGCCGGCGAGGCAACCGAGCGCGATCAGCCTGTTCATGGCGGGCGGCAGCAGGTCCATCCCGGTTGCCGCCCAGGGGTGGAGGGCCATGCCGAACCCGAGCACGAACAAATTGCCGAGCCAGAAAGTCAGCCCGGAGAGAAAGCAGATCTTGGCGACGTCGATGGCGTTCAGCCCGTAATCCGAATAAATCCGGAAGCGGATCGCGCCGCCGGTGAACACGGTGGCGCCGATATTGTGGCCGATCGAATAGCTGGTGAAGCCCGACAGCGCGGCGATGCGATAGGGCACGTGCTTCTTGCCGATCGTGCGCAGCGCGAAGAAATCGTAGAAGGTCAGCGTACAGAACGCGCAGACCACGCAAAGCGCGGCGAGCCCGATACGGCCATGCGGGATTTCCGTTAGCGCAGTCAGGACGACGCCGGTATCGACGCCGCGCAGCGTATGGACCAAGGTCGATATCGCGAAGGCGATAATGAGGAGGCTTACGGCGATCCCCAGCCGCTTCCAGCCGATCCGTTCCTTGAAGCCACGCTGCAGCGTGGTCAGCAGTCGATACATTCGTCCTCCCGGCGAGGCGGCAATAAGTCCGAAAGCCCGTCCAAGCAGGCTAGCGCTTCGGGTTGGGAAGTTCCTTAGGGCAAAAACACCGCGTTGTGCAGTCCTTGACAACGACAGGTTCTGCTTTCGGGCCGTGCGGTTGTCACCTGCCTTACATATGTCCTTGCGCCAGGAATTCGAGTCGGGCCGCCCCACATTGCAGCCCCCTCACAGCAAATCGCGTGCTGTTCCGAATGTTCCATCGCAGGTTTCGCCAAAGCACGGAACAACCGTCTTCGCGTCGCGAGCTGATCCCCTGCAAAAGCTGGTTGAGACAAAACGTCGCGCGGGAAAACGTCCCCTGCACGCACGACATCTTGTGCCGGCACGCGACATTTCGATCTTGATCGAAACGTAGGATGGAAACCGAACACTAGTTACCGCATTGGTTTGCAAAAATCGAGGTGAACCATGCGAAGTGCCTCTCTCAAGTTCGAGCCGACCGACCATTTTGGCGCGAAGCCGCCTCGTGCAGCGAAATCAAACCGTTCGCGCCTTGCGACGTCGCTGACGCTTGCGGCGATGAGCCTCGGCTATGGCGTGGTTCAGCTCGACGTCACCATCGTCAACACGGCGCTCAACAGCGTCGGCAACTCGCTCGGCGGCGGCGTGTCCGAGTTGCAATGGGTGGTGAGCGCCTACACCATCGCGTTCGCCGCCTTCATTCTCACCGCCGGCGCGCTCGGGGATCGCATCGGCGCCAAGCGGATCTTCATGGCGGGCTTTGCGATCTTCACCGCTGCGTCGGCCGGCTGTGCACTCGCCCCCAGCGCCGCGATCCTGATCGCAGCGCGCGGGGTGCAGGGGCTGGGAGCGGCGATCCTGGTACCGAATTCGCTCGCGCTGCTCAGCCATGCCTATACCGACGAAAAAGTGCGCGGCCGCGCGGTCGGGGTTTGGGCGGCCGGCGCAAGTCTCGCGTTGACGGCGGGGCCGCTGGTCGGCGGCTGCCTGATCGCGTTGATCGGTTGGCGGTCGATCTTCTTCGTCAACCTGCCGATCGGCCTTGCCGGGCTGTGGCTGACGTGGCGTTATGCCGGCGAGACCACGCGATCGCCGCAGCGCGAGGTCGACCTGGCC
>JBATYU010000356.1:0-14215 GCA_049674245.1 Bradyrhizobium sp.
CGTTAAGACCATGTCCTAGCACGGAAATCGAGAGCTTGGCGAGGCGGGGAAGGGGCATGGCAGGCGAGCGATAGTCGGCCATTGGCCTACTGGATTTGGGTATCTCCGCGCCTCGCGCCGTGCCAGAGCGCGAGAAAGACGACCGGCAGGATGAGTTCGATGGCCATGAGAAGGGTAAAGAACGGGTGCGGTGGCGCCACCGCGACATAGGATATCGCTCGTCCTGCACCGCCGACGAAGAAGAGCGCGGCCAGCGGCGGGACGAAACGAAGTTTTGCCGGCAGATCGCGCGCTACCGCGAGCAGAGCGAGCCCATAGACACCCCAGAACGGTGCGTAAAAGCGTAATTCACTGTCCATCGTGGCCGGCCATGGGCCGGTTGAGGGATGAGTTGAGCCCGTCAGCCAGTCGAACTGGGCTTCGGAGAAGCCGGCGGTCCAGGATGGGCCGAGAAGGACGATCGACAGGCAAATCGCGATGGCCGCAAACCCCAGGACCGCCTGCAAAACACGGAGAGCGACGATCATTGCGTTGTGCCCCTTTAGAAGCTAGCGCTCCGGCGGAGCTGCGCCCATCACGAGATCGTCGCGGTGGATCATTTCCGCCCGGCCGCTGATGCCCAAAATGGCCATCACGTCGGGCGACGAACGGCCCTTGATTTTCTCGGCATCCTCGGCGTCATAGGCGACCAGGCCGCGGCCGATTTCATGGGTGTCGGGACCGCGCACCAGCACCGCATCGCCGCGGGTGAATTGCCCGTCGACCCGAATCACGCCGGCGGGAAGCAGGCTTTTTCCGGCGCGCAGCGCGCTCACCGCGCCGGCATCGATGGTCAGCGTGCCCTTCGGCTCCAGCGAGCCTGCGATCCATCGTTTGCGCGCGGTAACGGGATTGGCGGGGGTCAGAAACCAGGTACAGCGTCCGCCATCCGATATCGCTTGCAGCGGATGCTCGATCTTGCCGGAGGCGATCAGCATATGGGTGCCGGCGGTGGTCACGATTTTCGCCGCCTCGATCTTGGTGCGCATGCCGCCGCGAGATAGTTCGGATCCAGCGGCGCCCGCCATCGCCTCGATCTCGGAGGTGACGGTCTCGACCACCGGGACGAGTTTTGCCCCCGGATGGCCGGCGGGCGGCGCGTCGTAGAGCCCGTCGATGTCGGACAGCAGGATCAGGAGATCGGCGCTCGCCATGGTCGCGACGCGCGCGGCGAGCCGGTCATTGTCGCCATAGCGGATCTCGTTGGTGGCAACCGTGTCGTTTTCGTTGATGACCGGCACCGCGCGCCATTCCAGCAGCTTGGCGATGGTCGAGCGCGCATTGAGATAGCGGCGGCGCTCCTCGGTATCCTGCAAGGTCACCAGGATCTGTCCGGCGCCGATGCCGTGAGCCCCCAGCACCTCCGACCAGATGCGCGCCAGCGCGATCTGTCCCACCGCCGCCGCACCCTGGCTTTCTTCCAGCTTCAGCGTGCCGCGCGGCAATTTGAGGCGGCTGCGGCCGAGCGCGATCGACCCTGAGGAGACGATCAGGATCTCGCGGCCCTCCTTGTGCAGTTTTGCAAGATCGGTGGCGAGCGCCGACAGCCATGACGCCCGTACCTCGCCGGCATCGGAATCGATCAACAGCGACGAGCCGACCTTGACGACGATACGGCGGAATTTCTTTAAAGTCGGGCGGGCCATGGTGAACGGATCAAGCCTAAATGTTCGCCGTCAGTTTCGCAGCCGGATGCTGCCAGCGCAAGTCAGCCCTGTAGTCAGCCTTGAAGTCAGCCTTGCGGGGTAAGCGGCGCCCACGGCTCGGCCTCTGCCGCGCCCTTGGCCTTGGCCGTCACCGGCGCTTCGCCGATCAGGTCGGCCAGCGCGCGCAGCGCCTCCTTGACGCCTGCGCCGGTCGCGCCTGACATCAACATCGGCGTCTTCTTCGCGGCGCGCTTCAGCCGGTCCTTTTGTTTCTTGAGGTCTTGCGCGCTCACGGCGTCGATCTTGTTCAGCGCGACGATCTCGATCTTGTCGGCAAGATGCCCCTCATAGGCCTCGAGCTCGTTGCGCACCGTCTTGTAGGCTTGGCCGGCGTGTTCGCTTGTCGCGTCGACCAGATGCAGCAGCACGCGGCAACGTTCGACATGGCCCAAAAATCTGTCGCCGAGGCCGGCGCCCTCATGCGCGCCCTCGATCAGGCCCGGAATATCCGCCAGCACGAATTCGCGCCCGTCGGCGTTCACCACGCCGAGCTGCGGATGCAGCGTGGTGAAGGGGTAATCGGCGATCTTCGGCTTGGCGGCGCTGACCTTGGCAAGGAACGTCGACTTGCCGGCGTTGGGCAGGCCGACCAGGCCGGCGTCGGCGATCAGTTTTAGCCTGAGCCAGATCCAGCGCTCCTCGCCGACCTGGCCGGGATTGGCGTTGCGCGGCGCGCGGTTGGTGGAGGATTTGAAATGCGCATTGCCGAAGCCGCCATTGCCGCCTTCGGCGAGCACGAATTTTTCCCCGAGCGTGGTGAAGTCGTGAAGCAGCGTCTCGCGATCCTCGTCGAACACCTGCGTGCCAACCGGCACCTTGAGCACAACAGGCTGGCCGTTGGCGCCATGGCGGTCCTTGCCCATGCCGTTGACGCCCTTCTGCGCCTTAAAATGCTGCTGATAGCGATAATCGATCAGCGTGTTCAGTCCGTCGACGGCCTCGATGACCACGTCGCCGCCGCGGCCGCCATTGCCGCCGGAGGGGCCGCCGAACTCAATGAATTTTTCGCGGCGGAACGCCACGCAGCCATTGCCGCCGTCGCCGGAGCGGACATAGACCTTTGCTTCGTCAAGGAATTTCATGCGGCTTTAGGTAGGCTACAGCGGCAGGCGCGGCAACCCGAACTTGCCGGAAAATATCGCGAAAAGCCTTAATTTTCGAGGCTTCTTGCGCGCGGCAACACAACGTCGCCCCCTGATCAGGCCGGCCTTCGCCGGATCAGAAACTTCTGCACGCCCTCCAGCAACAGTTCGCGGCGCTGGTTGAACACGGTGGAGCGCAGCGTCACGACGCCCGTGGTGCGGCCGGGCGTCAACTCGATCACTTCGAGCGCGGGATAGATCGTGTCGTCGGCGAACACTGGCTTTAAGAACCGGCTCGACTGCTCGAGGAAACCAACCAGCGATTCCTCGACCAGATAGGGAAACAGCCCGGCGCCCGGCGCGGTGTGGATCAACGTCTGAAATCCGTGCGCCAGCAGGTTCGGCATGCCACGGGCGCGGCAATATTCGACGTCGTAGTGCACGGGATGGGTGTCGCCGCTCGCGGCCTGGAAGGCTGTGAACACGGCCGAGGTCATGGTGCGGCTCGGAATGACAAAGCGCTCGCCGAGCACAAAGTCCTCGAACCAGCGTTGCTGGCCCATCATGCGATGGGCGGCGGGATCGAAATCGCTCATGCGTCTTCCCTGCAATGTTTGGCCTAGCGGTATTGCGGAGATGTGCTGACTCAACGGCGGAGCAAGCGCCGAAACAGGAGATCGAGCGCCGCAAGGGCCTCGCACTCGGCCTGCCTCTTGTCACGTGACATGGCGATAAGCAAGGCAAGCTCATTGAGAGCCGCCAGCAAGATGTGTCCGGTCGCTTCTATCATCGGCTCGGGCAGAAGGTTGCGCTTGGCAGCCGCGCGAAGCCCCGCCTTGATCACGCCAAAACTGTGTTCCTCGTCGATCTGCCGCCAGCGCGCCCAGCCGACGACCGACGGCGCATCGAAAAGCAGGATGCGGCTCACGCTCGGCTCCCGCGCCAATTTTATCCACGCGATGCACCCGGCCTTCAACGCCTCGACCCCGTCCGCTGAGCCTTTCGCGGCCTTGATGGTGAACTCAATCACTTCGGCTTGGACCCGAACCAGCACTGCCTCGAAGAGCGCCTTTTTGTCAGGAAAGTGGTGATAAAGCGATCCGCGGCTCACGCCCGATCGTCGAAGGACGGCCTCGGTCGAAGTCGCGTCGTAACCGTCGCGGGCAAATAGCTCCCGGGCAGCATCCAGAAGATGCTCCCGTGTGCTCTGTCCTTTTGCAAGTCGACCGTCCATCGGCTCATTGTAGTTGACAAACAGACCAACGGTCTATTAGTTACCTAAACTAATAGACTGGTAGTCTAGATTTGGAGGCTGATCGTGAGCACTGATTTGGACCGAAACCCCGCCATGCCGACGCTGACGGTCAGGCAGGCACAGAGCACTCTGATCGCCGGCCTTCCTCCCGTCGATTACCATGGCGAAGTCGTCGAATCCGTCGGACCGAATACAGCTCGCCTGCGGCTGCCATTCAAATCGGAATATCTGGGCGCCGAACTCTGGCAGGATGGAAGCGGTCGCGTCTTTTCAGGACCGATGGTGATGGCGTTGGCAGACACGGCGATGGTTTGCTGTACCCAGGCCGCCCTGGGCGGGGGCGTTATCGCGGTGATGGTGAATTTCAATGTCACTTTTTTGGAGCCGGCTCGGGCCGCCGACCTGATCGCGGATGTTCGCCTCGTGCGGCGCGGCGGTCGGCTTTGTTACCTAGAGTGCTCGTTGAATTCGGAAGGTGAAACTCACCCGTGCGCGCACGTGACTTCAACCTATCGAGTGTCCCGACTCACCAGCTAGGACGGGGCCTATCAGCAGCCGCGCCAGCGAGGCAGTCGATGGAGTTCGCGAAAGTCCCGCGTGGCGGTTCTCATCGAGGCGAGCCGCTCGACAAACCGGATGGGTGTCGTCGCTCGCGGCCTGGAAGGCTGTGAACACGGCCGAGGTCATGGTACGGCTTGGAATCACAAAACGCTCGCCGAGCACAAAATCCTCGAACCAGCGTTGCCGGTCCACCATGCGATGGGCGGCGGGATCTAAATCGCTCATGCGTCTTCCCCGCAATGTTTGGCCTAACGGTATTGCAGAGATGTGTTGCAGCATTCAAGCTTGTGCCGGGTGGCCAAGCCTTTAAGACGGCATTGCCATGAACCTGCTCGCAACCATTTCGCCGACCGCCACGGGGCGTTCCGCGCGGCTTGCCGGCATCGGCCTGATGCTCGCGGGCGTATGTTTCTTCTCGTTGGGCGACGCGCTCGGCAAATTCTTGGTCGCGACCTATTCCGTGGGGCAGCTTCTGCTGCTGCGCTCGATGGCGGCGCTGGTCTTGATGTCCCCGTTGATCTGGCGCAGCCGCGGCGCTTTTCCGCTGGTACGTCGGCCTGCGCTACAGGTCCTGCGTGTCATGCTCTCGATATTGGAGATCGCGCTGTTCTTCGCGGCTGCGATCTACCTGCCGCTCGCCGATATCATCACGTTTTATCTGGCGGCGCCGATCTTCGTCACCGCGTTGTCGGCGATCCTGCTCGGTGAGCAAGTCGATATCAGGCGTTGGGCCGCGGTCGGGGTCGGCTTTTGCGGCGTCCTGATCGCGCTACGTCCATCCGCCGGGGTGTTCGGCTGGCCGGCGGCAATCGCGCTGGGCGGCAGCGTCGCGTTCGCGTTCCTGATGGTGGTGACGCGTTCCCTGCGTGGCACCCCAGACGTCATGTTGGCGTCGATGCAGTTCTTCGGCACGGTCGTGTTCGGGATCGTCATGGTGCCGTTCGGATGGCTCACGCCGAATCTGCGCGACTTCGGCTTCTTCATGCTGGCCGGCGGCCTCGCCGTTTTTGCCTCACTCTGCGTCAACCGTTCGCTCAAATTGGCGCCCGCGAGCGTCGTGGTGCCCTATCAATATTCGATGATTCTCTGGGCCGCGATCTTCGGCTATCTCGTGTTCGGCGATCTGCCCTCGCTCGCGACGATCATCGGCGTCGCCATCATCATCGCTGCGGGGCTCTACATCTTCCTGCGCGAGCGAGAGCTGGGCCTCGGCGAGCCGGTGGTCAGCCCACCGGTGTAAGCAACACCGTCGTCCCAGCCAAGCCGACGGGTCGCGCGAATGCGCGCCCCCGACGAGCGCAATAGCGCTCGCGCAGAGATGACGGGCTCCGCGAAGCAATCCGGCGGAGATGCAAAAGGCTGGATTGCTCTGTCGCTTCGCAATGACAGCGACGTCACGGCTCCCGCCTTGTCGAACTGCTCCAGTTCTTCAGCGACGACCAGACGCTGCGGGTCAGGCGGAAGCAGTCGACCGGGGTCGAGGAGCCCAGCGCCTCGAAGCGGTGCAACTCGACGCCGCTCCACTGGAAGCCGCACTTCTCCAGGATGTTGCGCGAGGAGGGATTGGCGACGCGCGCACCCGAGCAGAGATGATCGAGGTCGAACTCCTCGAAGAAGAAGTCGATCACGGCGCGCGCGGCCTCGGTTCCAAAGCCCTGGCCCCAATGCTCGAAGCCGAGCCAGTAGCCGAGTTCCGGCGCATCCGGCTCGCTCCAATTGATGCCGACCATGCCGATCGGCGCATGATTATGTTCGATCAGGAACGCGATATCGCGCCGATCCTCAGCGGTGGCGCGGACGAATTCGACGGCATGCTCCTGGGAATAGGGATGCGGCAGGTGGCGGGTATTTTCCGCAATGCGGCGATCGTTGGCGAGACTCGCGATCGCTTTTGCGTCCGCGAGGGTCGGCCTGCGCAAAGTCAGCCGTTCGGTCTCGAGGACGCAGCTGCACGCCTCGCGCAGTGATGGGGTGGGGACGTCCTGCAGCATGTCGAGCTCCGTCAACTCTTGGATCGCGGCGCGTGTTCTGATCGAAAAACCCGTGCCCATTTTTTTTCGGGACACATGCACAAACAAAAGGAATGGGGAGGCCGGTTCCCCGCCTCCCCTTTGGAGCCTTCAAGGACTCCGCCGGTTCAACAGGATCCGGCGGACTGAAATTTGTCCACCGTCACTCGGCCGCGACATCCGTCATCGGGCGTACCGATACGAGCGTGCGGCCGTTGGCTTTGGCATGGAACTCGACATGGCCTTCGATCTTGGCGAACAGAGTATGATCGGTGCCCATGCCAACATTAAGGCCGGGGTGCCAAGTGGTGCCGCGCTGACGCGCGATGATGTTGCCGGGAATCACGTGTTCGCCGCCGTAGGCCTTGATTCCGAGCCGCTTGCCCGCCGAATCACGCCCGTTCCGCGAGGAACCGCCTGCTTTTTTGTGAGCCATCGCCCGCCTCCAACTTGTCCGTATCTCTAGATCAATTCCTTGAGGGAATCATTTCACTTTTTGTCGCGCGATTTTCGGCACGCTTCACTTCTTGCCGCTTTTGCCCTTGGCGGCGGTCTTCTTTGCCGCAGGCTTCTTCGTTTCCGCCTTGGCGCGCGGTTTCGCCGCGGCCTTGGCGGCCGCTTTCTTCGGCGCGGCCTTCTTGGCAGCCTTGACCGTCTTGGGCGCCTCGTCGTGGTCTTCAGCCGGTGCGGGCGCGACCTTTTCCCTCTTCGGCCGCGGACCGATGGAAGGTTTCGCGTTATCCGCCAGGATCTCGGTGATGCGAAGCACCGTGATCTCGTCGCGATAGCCGCGCTTGCGGCGCGAATTCTTGCGGCGGCGCTTCTTGAACGCGATCACCTTCGGCCCGCGTTTGTGCTGCAGCACTTCGGCCGCGACGGAAGCGCCCGCAACCGTGGGCAAGCCAAGCACCGGCGTATCGCCGCCGAGCACCAGAACCTCGCCAAGCTGCACGATCGTGCCGACGTCACCGGCGATCTTGCCTATCTCGAGTACATCATTCGGAACGACCCGGTATTGCCGGCCGCCGGTCTTGATGACTGCGAACATCGTTCAATTCCTTCGTGTTCGATCCCGGCCTCGGAACGGGTCCGGGCCGGCTTTTTCTACAGTCGCTGTGGGTATGTTTTCCGCGCGAGCAGCGGCGATCTCGGCCAAATCCGCGCAAAAACAAGCGGCGCGAGAAATCCCGCGCCGAATGCTGCGGACTTATAGCCGCTGAACGCGATGAGTCAAGGCAAAGCGGGCTAAAACCGGCCGAAATCTAAGGATTTTGGCCCTAAAGGGGGCGAATAGGGAGTGGCGAATAGCGAATTGAGGTGTCTATTCGCTATTCGCCATTCGCTACTCGCCCGCCGGTGAAACCAATGGGTTCCAGAGCCGTTGTCCCGCGACGCACGCGGATCAAGGCGAGATGGCTGAGGACGTAATCACCACCACGGGCATCGCCCGCCATGGCGCCACGCGTTTGCCGTCGGTGGACATCGACAGCTTCAATCTCGAATTGAAGGACGAGGACGGCTTTCTCGGCGACCGCGCCACCAAAGGTGCGTTTCGCAAGATTCTGGACAGCCTGCGCAAGCCGCTGAGGGACAATGGCGATGATCCGCTCGGCAAGAAAGCCTCCGCCGATATCCCCAAGAGTGAACTCGACGAGGCGCTGGTCGGCAACGACATTGGCGCCGCGGCACTGGTGCACGGTGCCATCGAGGAATTCGCGCAGGAGCTGGCGCATGTGACGCGCCGCTTCCTCAAGACAAAAGCCTGGGCGGATACCGAGCGTATCGTGGTCGGTGGCGGCCTTCGCGAGAGCCGGGTCGGCGAGCTTGCGATCGCGCGCACTGGCATCATCCTCAAAGCCGAGGGCTTCAAGGGCGATCTGGTTCCGATCCGTTTTCATCCCGATGATGCGGCCTTGATTGGCGCGCTGCATCTGGCGCCATCGTGGATTTTCGAGGGCCATGACTCAATTCTGGCCGTCGATATCGGTGGCACCAATATCCGCTGCGGCGTGGTAGAGACGCGCTGGAAGAAGGCGCCGGACCTATCCAAGGCGGAGGTCTGGAAATCCGAGCTGTGGCGTCATGCCGATGACGATCCGACGCGCGAAGGCGCGGTAAAGCGGCTCGTGAAGATGCTGAAGGAGCTGATCGAGCTTTCCGAGACGGAAGGCCACAAGCTCGCGCCGTTCATCGGAATTGCCTGCCCCGGGGTGATCAACGAAGACGGCGGAATCGAGAAAGGCGCGCAGAATCTGCCGGGCAATTGGGAGAGCAGCAAGTTCAACCTGCCGGCCAGCCTGGCCGAGGCGATCCCGGAGATCGGCGGTCACGACACCGCCGTGCTGATGCACAATGACGGCGTGGTGCAGGGGCTCTCCGAAGTGCCGTTCATGCAGGATGTCGAGCGCTGGGGCGTGCTGACCATCGGCACCGGGCTCGGCAACGCGTGTTTCACCAACCGCAGGAAGGACAACGGCAAGAAGGACAACGGCAAAAGCAAGAAAGATCGGGACGAGAAGGACAGCGACAACTAGTCTTAGTCTAGGATTCTAGTGTGGTTTCGGTTCAGAAGCTCTCCTGACGGACCGGCCTGCGATAATGAAGAGAACTTCTGAACCACCATACCAGGCCGAAGCCTCCAATCGCCGCGCCGGGCGGCGCCTTTCGCGATGCTCGATCCAAATCAGAACTGACGTCGTTGCGGGCGGTCTCCGGTCGAAAAATTCTCTCAGAATAGGCGTCCCCCACACGCTCCCCGGATCCGCCAGCCGAATTTTTCGATTGACGAGTTCAAAAAAAGAACCGTATAGGCAGGCGCGACCTGGCGATGTCATGGCAGGCATAAAGCCGATCAGGGGAGGCATCGATGTTCCACGGCGTCAAGCTCGTCTCCGCAATGTTGACGATCACGGTCTGCGCATGGACGACAATTTCGCGCGCCGCCGATGCGCCGGGTGTCACGCCGACCGAAATCAAGATCGGCGGCGTTTTTCCGTTCAGCGGCCCGGCTTCCTCGATCGGGCTGGTCGGGCGCGGCACGCTCGCCTATGTGCAATCCATCAACGACAATGGCGGCATTCTGGGCCGCAAGATCAACTACATCGCGCTCGACGATGCCTATAGTCCGCCGAAAACGGTCGAGCATGTCCGCAGGCTTATCGAGAGCGACGAGGTCGCGTTCATGTTCGGCCAGCTCGGTACTCCCGGCAATTCTGCCGTTGCAAAATATCTAGCGGTCAAAAACGTTCCCACGCTCGCGATCGTCACGGGCTCGAGCAAGTTCACCAATGCGAAAGACTATCCGCTAACGACCACCGGGCTCGTCAGCTACGACACCGAAGGAAAGATCTACGCCAAATATCTGAGCCGGACGCAGCCCACGGCAAAGTATGCGATCCTGTTCCAGAACGACGACCTCGGCAAAGACTACGTCACCGCCTTCAGGACATTTCTCGGCGCCGACTTCGACAGGCGGGTCGTCACCGCTGCCTATGACATCACCGAGCCGACGGTGGACTCCCAGGTCGTCAGCTTGAAGAGCTCGGGCGCGGAGGCCCTGTTCGTCGCCGGCACGCCGAAATTCGCGGCGCAAGCGATCCGCAAAGCCGCCGAAATCGGCTGGAAGCCGATGATCCTCATCGACTTTCCGTCCAGCTCGGTTGCCGGAACGCTGAAGCCCGCAGGGCTTGAGAATTCAATCGGCGTCATTGTCGGCACGACTAACAAGGACCCGAACGACCCGAAATGGCAGCAGGATCCGGGTATCAAGGCCTATCGTGCCTTCTTCGAGAAATATCTTGCTGGCGCCGACATCACCAATAACAGCTATTTGACGGGCTATCAGCAGGGCATGGTGCTCGAGCAAATCCTCAAGCAATGCGGCAATGATCTCTCGCGCGCCAACATCCTGAAGCAGGCCAAGTCGCTCCGCGATGTCGTGCTGCCGACAACGCTGCCGGGCATCAGGATCAACACCAGCGCCGGCAATAACCAGGTCTGGACCCAGATGCGGCTGCAACGCTGGAACGGTGTCAGCTGGGATCAGTTCGGCGAGGTTTTGGACGCCGGCCTCGAATAGGCGGCTTTATTCCCTCATCCAGAGAAGCGCGCGACCCGTTGGCGCCTCCTCACCATGAGCATCCAATGATGACGCAGTAGCAGTAAACGGTGCTACGCCGCCGTCGGCGCCTGGCGCGCGCCGGGTCCGGGATGCACGTGAACGCCTTTGGCCGCAACCGGCTCGCCGCACTCCGAGCAGACCATCACCGGATCGAACATCTTGCCGCACTTCTTGTGCTCGTGAAGCAACGGGCGCCCCCGCGAATCGACCATGTGGATATCGCCCCAATGCACGATCGACATCATGATGGGGTAAAGGTCGAGTCCCTTCTGCGTCAGGATGTATTCGTAGCGCTTGGGCGAATCCTGATAAGGGATCCGGCGCAGCACGCCGAACCGCACCAGCTTTTTCAGGCGCTCGGCCAGAAGGTGGCGGGTGATCCCGAGCGAGGATTGAAACGCTTCAAACCGTCGCCTGCGCAGAAAACATTCCCGCAGAATCAAAAGGCTCCAGCGGTCGCCGATCACGGCCACGGTGCGGGCCAGCGAACACGGCTCTTCCTCCAGCGCGTCCCACTTCATGAAGTTCTCCCAGTCACCTATTGCGGCCCCGGCCTGGCGAATCCCGAGGCCGCACCATTCTAAATCGGCACTGATTGGCATTCAACCAGCCTTCCCGGCCGCGAATAACCAAGCGCCATGTAACATTGACAGTTCTAAAATAGAACTATAAAGATGATTTCGCAATGGACCGGATCGCGGCGAACGACGTCGCCGAAAGCCCAAGGACGTCATCCGATGGTCGGCCCCCTCAGGATCGAATTTCACTTCGATTTCGGCAGTCCGAATGCCTATCTCGCCGAACGCGTGCTTTCGGAGATCGAGAAGCGCACCGGGGTCAAATTCGATTATATCCCGGTGCTGCTCGGTGGCGTCTACAAGGCGACCGGCAACCGCTCGCCGGCAGAATCGCTACAGGGGATCAAGAACAAGGGTGAATACCAGGCGCTTGAAACCGCGCGCTTCATCCGGCGTCATAACATCACGACGTTCAAGCCGAACCCGTTCTTTCCGGTCAACACGCTGATGCTGATGCGCGGCGCGGTGGCCGCCCGGTTCGAAAACATGTTCGAGAAATATTTCCGCGCCGCCTACCATCACATGTGGGAAGAGCCGAAGAAGATGGACGATCCCGAGACGTTCAAAGCTGCTTTCGTATCGTCGGGCATCGATATCGACCGCCTGATCGCCCGCGCGCAGCAGGACGACGTCAAGAAGAAGCTGATCGACAATACCAGCGATGCGGTCGCGCGCGGCGAGTTCGGCTCGCCGACTTTTTTTGTCGGCACCGAGATGTTCTTCGGCAAGGACCAGCTCCGCGACGTCGAAGAATCCATTGTCGAACAACTTGGTGCTTTGCGGGCCAGCACCACCTAATATATCGCCCAAGATTTCGCATCGCGGCGTCTGCCGCGCATCCCGAACCGATCAGGAGGAAACACCATGTCAGGCCCGCTTTCAGGCGTTCGCGTGCTGGACCTGACCGGCGTGGTGTCGGGTCCGTTCGCGACCATGTTCCTCGCGGATCAGGGCGCCGACGTGCTCAAGATCGAGCCGATCGATGGCGACATCACCCGCCGCAGCCGCGCGCCGATCGGCAAAACCAACGAGTTTTCGGCGCTATTCATTTCCTCAAACCGCGGCAAGCGATCGCTAGCCGTCGATATCAAGCACGAAACGGGGCGCGAAATCCTGACCAGGCTCGCTGGGCAAGCCGACGTGCTGGTGCAAAACTTCCGCCCCGGCACCATGGAGCGGCTGGGGCTCGGACCGGACGAGCTGCGCGCGCGTCACCCGCGCCTGATCTATGTATCGATCTCCGGCGTCGGCGACAGCGGACCTTACGTCAAGAAGCGCGTGTACGATCCGATCATCCAGGGACTGTCCGGTTTCTGCGATATTCAGTCGCAGGCGGTGACCAACCGTCCGCAGATGATCCGCACCATCGTGTGCGACAAGACCACGGCGGTGTTCACGGCGCAGGCGGTGTCCTCGGCGCTTTATGCCCGGGAGAAGACCGGGCAGGGCGATCACATCCAGGTCGCGATGCTCGATACCATGATCGCCTATCTCTGGCCCGAAGGCATGATGCAGTACACGGTGGTCGGCGCGGAAGGTACCACTGCCGATCCCAACGACCGGCCGGATCTCGTGTTTCGGACCAGCGACGGCTTTCTCACCTGCGGCACCATTTCGGATTCCGAATGGCGGGGATTCTGCAAGGCGACCGGCGATCCCGAGCTTGCCAACGACGCGCGTTTTGCGACGCCCTCGGCGCGCTCGGTCAACGCGACCGCGCGCATCCACAAGATGCAGGAATACATCGTGCAGCACACCACCGCCGAATGGCTCGCGCGTCTCGATGCGGCCGACGTGCCCTGTGCGCCGATCCTGCGTCGCGGCGAGATCATCCACAATGAGCAGGTGGTGGCGCGCGGCATCATTGCCGAGTTCGAGCAGCCGGGCGTGGGGCGGGTGCGGCAACCGAAGCCGGCGGCGCGATTTACCGTCAACGAGGCCGCAATCGGCGGGCCGGCGCCGCGCGTCGGCCAGCATTCCCGCGAGGTGCTGCGCGATCTCGGCTATAGCGAGGCCGCGATCGAGCAGATGATCAGGGATCGCGCCGTCCGCGCGATGGAATGACCCGGATTCAGGGCGCTTTGGGCAAGGGCGCAGGCGGTGCCGTATTGGCGGCCTGGCCACGCTGGTAGGCGGGCCGGACGCGGATGCGCTCGAGATAGGGCTGCGCAATGTCGCAAATACCGACACCATAGGCGATCGCCCATTCCAGGCACGTGGTGAGCAGAATGTCGGCACTGGTGAAGCGATCGCCCATCAGATACGCGCGATTGTCCGACAGCGCGACTTCGACATGCCTGAGTTGCTCGCGAAAATATTCGCCGGCCCTGGCGACGACCTCGGGCGCGACGCCGTAGATATGTCCGAGCGCGTGCGCCCCATGCCGGCGCATGACGTAGAGGCTCGTCGAATCGAGTTCGGTGACGATAAAGAAACACCATTCGAGCCAGGCCGCATATTCGCGCTGACTTTCCGGGATCAGCGCGCGCTCGGGCGTCGAATAGGTCCGCGACAGATAGGCGACGATGGCGGGGCTCTCGCCGATGCAGAAATCGCCGTCCTGCAGCAGCGGCACCTTTTGGCGCGGGTTGAGGGCGGTGTATTCGGCCGTCTTGGTCTCGCCGGTACGGGGCCCGATCGGCCGCGTGCGATAGGTCAAATCGAGCTCATGCATCGCCCAATGCGGGCGCAGCGTGCGGCTCGTGCCGACACCCCATAACGTCAGGTCGGGTGGGGTGCCCATCTCACCATTTCTCCACGAACGGCCGCAGGTCGAGCTCATGGGTCCAGCCGTCGCGCGCCTGATGGTGGGTGAACCAATAGGCTTCCGCAATCGACTCCGTCTTGGTCAGGCTGTCGGCCGGA
>JBATYU010000357.1:0-2058 GCA_049674245.1 Bradyrhizobium sp.
GCGGTGGGTAGAGCAAATTGGGGCCAGGCGGGAGCCGACGGCGGCGTCGCGGCGCCCCACGACGCAGGCGACGCTGCCGTCGGCGGACCACGCGGCGGAGATTGCCCGCTTGCAACGAGAGAACGAGCGGCTACGCATGGAGCGCGACATTTTAAAAAACTGTCCAGCGCCTGGCGCGCCTGTGCGGGGTAGAAACAGCCTTGTGTTATCCTCTGCGGCTGGGAGGGTAGCGGCCGTTCGATTATTGGAGGCACAATCCCCGTTAAAAAACATGGTCCATGGGTGCGTGCGAACTTGAGAGTGGTGACGTCGCCTTGGCGGCGATCCCGATTAGGAAGATGACGATTGGCATAGCCCAGACCCTCCTGCTCATCATCGATTGGAGGATTGCCATGCCCAAGAAGACGCCCGGCGGCCGACCGGAACTGAAGGCGGTCAACGTTAGCGCCGCCGCCATCGACATCGGATCAAAGATGCATATGGCCGCCGTGAACCCCGCTTGCACTGACGTGCCTGTGCGCTCTTTCGGCACATTCACGCAAGACCTGCATGATCTGGCGGATTGGTTCAAAGCCTGCGGCGTGACGAGCGTTGCCATGGAATCCACCGGGGTCTATTGGATCCCCGCATTCGAGATCCTGGAGCAGCGCGGGTTTGATGTGATTTTGGTCAATGCGCGGTACGCCAAGAATGTGCCCGGGCGCAAGACCGATGTCAGCGACGCCGCGTGGTTGCGCGAGCTTCATTCCTTTGGCCTGTTACGTGGCAGCTTCCGACCTGATGCCGAGATCGCAACCCTGCGCGCTTATCTACGCCAGCGGGAGCGACTGGTGGAATATGCCGCTGCCCATATCCAGCATATGCAGAAGGCCCTGATGGAGATGAACCTGCAGCTCCATCATGTCGTCTCCGATATCACGGGCGTGACCGGCATGCGGATTATTCGAGCCATTGTTGCAGGCGAGCGGAATCCCGACGTGTTGGCAACCTATCGCGACGTACGCTGCCATTCATCCCCCGCGACGATCCGCGCGGCACTAGTGGGCAACGACCGGGACGAACATGTCTTCGCGCTGACCCAATCGCTGGAACTCTACGACGTCTACCAGGCGAAGATGCTGGACTGTGACCGCAAGCTGGAGGTCCTGATCGCGGCACTGAACAATAAAGGCGCAAAACCGGCCAGAAAACTATCCAAGCCACGCATCAAGACCAAGCAGGTCAACACGCCAACCTTCGATGTCAGGACCGCGCTGTACGGTGTGCTTGGCGTCGATCTGACTGAGATTCATGGGTTGGGCCCCTCGCTGGCATTGAAGCTCATCGGCGAGTGCGGCACAGATCTGCGCGCATGGCCGAGCGCCAAGCACTTTACATCGTGGCTGTGTCTCGCACCTGGCAACAAAATCTCCGGCGGCAAGGTGCTTTCTTCACGCACCCGAAGATCCTCCAGTCGGGCAGCCGCATTGTTGCGGTTGGCAGCCACAACCGTCGGGCGGAGCGATACGGCGCTCGGGGCATTCTATCGCCGGCTAGCCTCACGCGCGGGCAAGTCGAAGGCGGTGACGGCGACCGCCCGCAAGATTGCGGTTCTATTCTACAACACGCTCCGGCATGGCATGAGCTACAAGGATCCGGGTGCCGACCACTATGAGCAACAATACCGTACCCGCGTCCTCGCCAACCTTCAGCGTCGCGCCAAATCGCTGGGCTTCGTGTTGCAGGCCATTCCGGCGGAGGCCGAACCGGCTGTTTCTTAGGAAGTCCATTGCGATCTTTGCTGGAGTTCCGAAATGAGATTTCGCTTCATCGAAGATCGCCGCGCCGACTACCCGGTGACGATCATGTGCGACGTGCTCGGCGTCTCGCCGGCCGGCTATTATGCTTGGCGCTCGCGCCCGGAGAGCCTGCGATCGGCCGCCAATCGAGACCTCGTCGACGACATCAAGCGGGTCCACCGCGACGCCAGCGGACGTTACGGCAGCCCGCGCGTCCATGCCGAGCTGAAGGCTCAGGGCCGGGGAGCGAGCCGCGGTCGCATCGAGCGATTGATGCGCC
>JBATYU010000358.1:0-2462 GCA_049674245.1 Bradyrhizobium sp.
GGCGACGGCCCTGCGCCGATCCCGCACAGAAGCAAGTGCCCGGCGAGTGGATGACGCAAAAAAGGGATTGACTCTTCGAGGCCCGTTACAGAAGCCTCGCGTGCAAAGTAAAAAAGCACACGAGTTAATCACCACAGGTTCACCGGAGTAACCCGGCCTTCCCTGCGCAATGGTCTACGGCTTATACGCGCTCTCCCCGGTCACCGGCCGGTCACCGGGCTTTCTTGCCACCGTCGCCGGCGGAATTGCTTCCGCCGACTTGATCCCAGCGTCGGGAGATCAGGACCACACGATTTCGCCGTCCGCTTCCGGCGTCGCTCGTCTTGCGTCGCCAAAGCGTCCACCGCATCCCGCCCCGCGTTGATGACGTTGCGCAACGCCCCTCCAAAGGGACGGGACGGCTAGTCATATAGCTTGATTTTTGCTTCCGAAAAACAGAAATATTTTTGCAAAAGGGGCTGGACAACGATTTTTACCGACGTGCATCCGATTTGCCCGTCGGGTAGCCCTGCGAGATCGCCTTTGCGAGGAGCCAACGGGTCGCGCGCATGCGCGCCTCCTTACCATGAGGGTTAATGACGCGGAGCGCACTCCCGTTTGAGGCGACAACTCAATTTAATCTCATTGCGCTTAGGGTCACCCCAGCCGCCAGCCGGTGTCTTTGACGAAGCTCTGGTAAAATTCGACGTCGTAGGCGCGTTCGGGGCTTTCTCGCACGCGCTCGTCGAGCCAGTGCGCGTCGTCGCCGACCAGGATGCGCCAGCGTCCTTCCTTCACCCCGTCGAGGATGGTTTTTGCCGCGGCAGAGGCGGTCGTCGGCGCTTCCTCGCGAAAGGTGCGGGCGCGGTCGAGCGCGATCTGCTGAACGTCCTCGTCCGACATCGAGGTCTGATCGATGCCCATGCCCTTGAGCCGCTGGCGAGCCGCCAAAATCTCGTTCGCGCTCAGGGAATCGGATTCGGTGCCGGACTGGATCTTGCGGGAATTCGAAATGATCGAGGTGCCGATATGACCGGGCATCACCACCGAGCATTTGATGTGCGGCGCATTCAGCCGGAGATCGTTGATCAGCGCTTCGGTGAACCCTTTGACCGCGAATTTGGCCGCGCTATAGGCGGTGTGCGACACGCCCATCCCGACCGAGGCCCAGAAACCGTTGACGCTGGAAGTATTGACGATGTGGCCCTCGTCGGCCTTCAAAAGCATCGGCAGAAAGGTGCGCACGCCGAGATAGACGCCGCCCCAGCAGATGTTGAAGGTGCGCTCCCATTGCTCGCGGGTATTGGTGAACAGGCTGCCGCCGCCGCCGATCCCGGCATTGTTGAACAACAGATGGATCTTGTCGGTCGCCTGCAGCTGGCTAAGTTCATCGCGAAAACGCTTGAGCTGGTCTTCGATCGAGACATCGGCGATGTGGGTGGTGACGCGCAGCCCCTGCGGCAGCTTTTTCACCTCGCACAGCCGCTTGGTTTCCGCCATCGCCTCGGCCGAGACGTCGCACATTGCGACGTTACAGCCTTCGGCAACGAGCTGGCGCGCGAGCTCGCGGCCCATGCCCGTGGCACCCCCGGTGATGACGGCGATCTTTCCGGCAAAATCCTTCATGACGCTCCCTCGATGAAAACGGCTCATCTTACTGCGTCATCATCGGCCTATCCCCTCATCCTGAGGAGCTTGCGCAAGCAAGCGTCTCGAAGGACGAGGCCCGGAAATAGGCAGCGTGGCCTCATGGTTCGAGACGGCGCATCCGCGCCTCCTCACCATGAGGGTTTGATGACGCAGTACGACTAGTTGCAGCGGCTTGTGAGCTTACTATCCGATTTACGGATCGGTGTGTCCATATCCGGCCATCTTCTGGCGGACGCGCTCGATCTCGCTTGGCGAAAGCAGCGGCGGTGTGCCGATCTGCAGACAGCCGTGATATTGCCGCGCCAAAGCCTCGACCTCGACGGCAAGCCAAAGCGCTCTCGCTAGCGAGGCCCCGACCGCGATCATGCCGTGATGGCCGAGCAGGCAGGCAAACCGGTCCTCCAGCGCCTTGACCGCGTGATGGGACAATTCCGCGGTGCCGTAGGTCGCGTAGGGCGCGCAGCGAATGGTGTCGCCGCCGGCTGCTGCGATCATGTAATGGATCGGCGGGATCTGAAGGCCCATGATCGACAGGATGGTTGCGTAGGGAGGATGCGCGTGAACGACCGCGTTCACATCGTCTCGCGATCGCATGATATCCAGATGGAAGCGCCATTCGCTCGACGGCTTTTGCCCCGCCGCGAACGACCCGTCGAACCCCATGAAGACGATCTGCTCGGGGCGCATCTGATCGTAAGGCACGCTGGTCGGCGTGATCAGCATGCCGTCCTGATGACGCAGGCTGATATTGCCTGAGGTCCCCTGGTTGATGCCGAGCTCATTCATGCGACGGCAAGCGTCGATGATGGCCTGTCGTTTCTCGCCCTCGTCGG
>JBATYU010000359.1:0-1894 GCA_049674245.1 Bradyrhizobium sp.
GTGCTGTTGTCGCCCGGCGCTGTCGCGCCCTGCCCGTGCTCGGCCAACAAGGCGCGGAGCCGGGTTGCCTGCTCGCCATCGAGCACGCCGCCCTTGGCCGGCCCCTTGCGCCCTTCCGCGATTGCCATCACGACTCCATGAAGCGTGTGCATGTCCTGCTTGGTCGGCTCCATGCGGGAGAAGATGTTGCGCAGGTTCACCAGCATGGTCTCGCGCTTTTCCGCCGGGCGCAGGAATTCGACCCGGTCGAGTTCGCGCACGAGATTCTCGAAGAACGCCTGCATCTGGTGCTGGGAGGCGCGCTCGGAGCGTTCCGGCATGGAAAAGGGCAACGCGCCTTCGGTCGAGCGCTTGAACCATTCGTAGCCCATCAAGAGCACCGCCTGCGCGAGGTTGAGCGAGGCGAAGCCCGGATTGACCGGAAAGGTGATGATGCGGTTGGCGAGCGCGACCTCTTCATTCTGCAAGCCGGAGCGCTCGCGGCCGAACAGAATTCCGGCCTTACCGCCGCCTTCGATGTGTTCCACGATCTCGGCCGCTGCCCGTGGCGGCGCCACCACGGGCTTGGCCTGGTCGTGGGCGCGCGCGGTGGTCGCAAACAGCAGATCGAGGTCGGCGACCGCCGCTTCGACGGTATCGAATAGCTTGGCACGCTCCAGGATATTGTCGGCGCCGGCGGCCGCGCGCTGGGCGCTCAGGTTCGGCCAGCCGTCGCGCGGGTTGACGATCCGCAACCGTGACAGCGCGAAATTGCCCATGGCGCGCGCCGCCATGCCGATGTTCTCGCCGAGCTGCGGCTCGACCAGAATGATAACGGGCCCGGCAAGATCGACGCCGGTCTTGGTCTTGTCGGTGCCCGCGCCGGTCATCTCACTTCACTTTCTGATTGCACTTCTGAAGTTCGGATCAGGTTCCGAAGCGCCCGACTTAACCCTGAAGGAGCCCGCCATGCGGCACGAGCGCGCGGAATTCTCAAGCCAAATAACCGGGTTGGTAGCGTTTCCGGATGCTCAATCAAAGCCTGAATATGGCCCGACGCAGTCTGCGGCTTGCGCGCGTTCTACTTTCGGATAGGCTATCAATCAAAGGTAAAGCGAAGCCAGAGGCCGTTACCGACGGTCCGAGGACAGGGGGGAGGCATCCATGCGCAAGCGATGGTCGTTAGCGATCGCCGGGGCGATCCTCATTTTGGCCGGCGGACTATTGGCCTATCTGACGCAGACCTCGGGCGGAATCCGGATCGAGGACATCAGGTTCAAGGGCGCCAAGGGCAACACCATGAGCGCCCTGCTTTATATCCCGCCGAACGCAACCGCGCAGACCCCCGCGCCCGGCATTCTTGCGGTTCACGGCTACATCAATTCGCGCGAGACCCAGGACGGCTTTGCCATCGAATTTGCCCGCCGCGGCTATGTGGTGCTGGCGCTCGACCAGACCGGGCATGGCTATAGCGATCCGCCGGCCTTCGCCAACGGCTTTGGCGGCCCGGATGGGCTCGCGCATCTGCGCAGTCTCGACTTCGTCGACAAGGGCAATATCGGCCTCGAGGGCCATTCGATGGGCGGCTGGACCGTGCTCGCCGCGGCGGCCACGATGCCGAACGACTACAAGTCGATGGTGCTGGAGGGCTCGTCGACCGGAAAACCGTTCGCGGCCGACGGCACGCCGAATTGGCCGCGCAATGTCGCGCTGGTGTTCGCGCAATATGAGGAATTTTCCAACTTGATGTGGGGGGTCGAGCAGGCGCGCGACGTCACCCAAAGCCCGAAACTCTGGGCCATGTTCGGCACGCAAGGGCCGGTCGAGCCCGGCAAGGTCTATGGCGACATTGCCCAGGGTACCGCAAGGGTGCTCTACACGCCCGCGATCACCCACCCCGATGAGCACATTTCGC
>JBATYU010000360.1:0-6297 GCA_049674245.1 Bradyrhizobium sp.
GTGATCTTTCAGCACTGGATCAAGTCGCGGACACTCGATGCGCTGATCGCAGATCGGCAGGCGGAAAGGGAAGCTGAGTTGATCCGCACCGGTGGGAGGGCGCAGTCATGAAGCGAGGCCGCAAACCGAAACCCGAGCTCCGTCCAGCCATCGCTGCAATCCATCGCTTGACCGCCGATGGCGCCAGCAGCAACGCTGCAATCAGGAAACGGATAGCCCTGATCGCCGCGGAGCGAAACCTTGATCCCCCGAAGGCGCTGATGAAAGGGCGATGGCTCAGGCTTCGTCATCTATGCCAGTTCGCGGAGAAGCATAACCTTAGCCCCCACTGGCTGGTTAGCGGCGATCTAAGATCGCATCCCCGCGGAACTGCACCCCGGCCGCACTTTACGCGAAGCCTCACGGATGGGGATGATGCAGCATGAGCGAGCTCACCCCGCAGGACGTGCTGGCCGATCTATTCAGCGACCCCGACTTTGCGGTTGCTATCCTTGACCCCAAGCGGGCGGCCGACATCGTTATTAGGTGGCTACTGGCTGCCGGTTTCGAGGTCAAGCCGATCGAGAGGCATCGGCCATGAAGCGGCGGCGCCGATCGTATCGGAAGCGTAACCGCCAGCGGATTGCCTCGCACGCGAGAAGGCTGAGGCGATAACGACCAGGGCGCGGGGCTTCGGTCCCGCTCCCAACTTAACCATCAATTAACTTCTCCGGCGCACCCTCGTCATGATCAACCTCAACACAGGAGTCCCAATACGACTGAGCGAGAGCCGTCGCTGACTCACCTCTTCCGATGCCCCGCGGGTTCAGCCCGGGCATAGCTATCGAGCTGCTCGACGAGGTTGCTGATATCAGCGACGGCTTTCTCGGACCGGGGCTTCGGTCCCGCGCCTCAATCCAGAAGTCGCCGCTTTCCAGAGGCTCGCCTCAGGGCTTCCCAGGTCGTGATGTGGCGCTCGTCTTTCTCGCAAACGTAGAGCTTGCGATCCTGAAGGTCCTTTTTGCCATACCAGTTGACGCCAGCGTTCTTACACCAAGGGCATGAATAAAACAGTCGATCATTGTTGGGGTTGGGCATCACTCGTCTCCCAGAGGAGGGCGCGAGCTCGAGCCCGATGGGCGAGTTGTGACTGCGCAAATCAGAGAGTACACCTTGCCAAAAGCACAGGCGAGTCCTGCGTCGGCGCTTTAAGCCAGCTCGCTTACTGCCGGGCGGCCCGAGTGCGTTTCGCTCCCCGTGTGAAATACGACACACAACGCTGCCGCGAATCAATTATGCTGGCGTTTCCTCCCTAGACTGGGGACCCGTCGCCAATGGCGGGTCCTTTTTTGAGAAGCACCGTCCGCGGCACGCGCCGACGAGTCCCCCGTGGTGCCCGATTCGTTTTTCAGCGGTCGACCGCACCAAGAACAGCCCGCAATCCGAACCCACACCAGCGGCCGTCCTAGAGTCGTGGCGGAGCTATCCAGGGCGTGGGGCTTCGGTCCCGTGCTTTTCCCGGGACTGCTGATCTTCCAATTCAGTGATCGCGGGTCTGCCCTGACTATCGATGCGCCGGCAAAGTGCGCCGACGAACGCGACGCCGAGGCCGCTCGCGCCTCTTGACGAGTGCCCGCACCGCGCCGCGCACCTTCGATCTGCAGCTCGCCATTGCCACCCTCCGGTTAGCCGCCCCAGCTTTATGTCGAGATTGGAACGAATCCGAACGATTCCGGTAGTGTATGGCGGCAACAGGGCGGGTCCTTTTTGAGAAGAGGTCCGCCGCCGCACCGCCGGACTCTCCCCATGCGGTGGCCGGAACTGGGCGGCATCTGACAGCCCGCAGAAACCGGACTCACCAGCGGCCTTCCTAGAGTCGTGCAGAGGCTATCTCGGCGGCTAGCCGCCCGGCAGCTCATCATCAAACGGATCGGGCTGCTCGTGTGGCAAACCGTTCGCTACGTCGCGCACGATCTCCATGATCTCTCGAACGAGATCACCGCGTGCGTCGTCAGACACTCCGCGAAGCAAATACCGCGCAGCCGCGCGGATCTCCGCCTTAGCGTCATCCGGGCCCGCAAAATCCCAATCGTCCTGATCTGACATGCCGGCGCTTCCCATGGCTTCCCAAACGAAAGGTGCTGGGAAGCCCCAAATTCGTTAGATGATTTGGAGAGATTCGAACCCTCGATCCCATGATTAGAGGTCACGCTGGAAAGCGAACGTTCGCGGAACGTCCTGCTACCATTTTGCTACCCAACTGCCGAATACCGGACAGGAGCGGGCGGTACGCTTAGGCATTCGGAAGGCGCGAAAGCCTTATAAACAGGGACTTTTCGGGACGGCACGTTACGGGGACGGACGGCCATAAGCGAATTACAAAACCGCTGCTCTACCGCTGAGCTAAACCGGCGAACTTGAAGCGATCGGGCGGCCGCCGCGACGCGGGCTCGGACCGATCGCTGGCCGCTCGAATACCAGACTCCTCCGCAAAGGGCCAGAACCCGGCGGCGGCTCTCACCACGCGCTGCGCATGCTGCGGCGTTAACATTTGGATATCGTGATTTCGGGCATTTGAGCGACGACAAATCGTCGCGCGTTAGCCTTATCGGCAGTTTTGGAGGGCCGCCTTAACCTTTGGCATCGCGCGTTCGGCTAGGTTTGCGGGGAAATATCGGGACTCCACCCATGCAGCTGCGCGCGGCGCTGGCTTTTCTGATCGCAATGACGTCGCAGGCTTTGGCCGGCGAGGGGTTCGATCTCGTGATTCCCGGACGTCCCGGTGTTCCCGTCATCATCAACGGCATCGACGTGTCCTATGCGGTCGTCGAAGGCAATTTCGGCCTCGGCAAGGGCATCCATCTTCAGCCGACCATTTATGGCGGCCGTTACGTCGATTACGCGCCTAACGTCGGGCATTATTATCCGAGCGCGGGGCATGTGCCGGGCTATGGCCGCCTCGAAATCGAGCCGCCGCCGAACCGCAAGCTGCCGCAGCCCGCGGAGAGCTATTTTCAATCCTGGTCCGCGCAGTCGCCTCAACAACCGGCGCAGCCTGACATTCCCTTGAACCCGCCACCGGTGATCTATGCGCCGCAAGACGGCGGCATCCCGCAGAATTTTGACGGCCCGCCGCAGGCGCGTCCTCGCGCACCTAAGAAGCTACCGAACTAATTTACGGCAAAAAGCAGATCTAGAGGAGAGAGAGTGTAATGCGTCAGACGATTTCAGGATTGGTCGCGGTGGTCGCCGTGATGACCGCGGGTGCGGCGCCGGCTTTTGCTTGCGGCTTCACCTCGTGCTCGCCCTACCCACAGGGATATAGCTATGCGCCGACCGTTGTGGGCACGGGCTGCAACACGGGCTGCGGCTTCGGCTGGGCCTATGAGCGGATGGCCGAACCGGCCACGCAATATTACCCGACCACCAAGTATTCCCCGCCCACCCAATATTACTACGTCAATCAGGGGCCGACCTATTCCGGTCCCGGCATGTTCGCGCCGTATCCGACCTATCAGGAAAGCGCGATCGGTGCCGATCCGCACTACGGCTGGCACCGCCATCACCATCACAGCTATCGCCACGGCTACCCGCTGCGCCGGTACTACTGATCTGCGTATCAGTTGAAGCATTCAGCGCCCGTTCGCATCCCGCGAGCGGGCGCTTTCATTGGAGGCGTGCTCAGCCCATCAGGCCGAGCCTGGTCGCGCCGACATAGAGCGCGAGCACGGCGGCGTTCGAGACGTTGAGGCTTTTGATCTCGCCGGGCATGTCGAGCCGCGCCACCACGCTGCAGGTCTCGCGCGTCAATTGGCGCAGGCCCTTGCCTTCGGCGCCCAGCACCAATGCGAGCGGCTGGCGCAGCGCGACCGTGCCAAGATCCTGGCTGCCCTGGCTGTCGAGCCCGACGGTTAAGAAGCCGCGCTCGTTTAAGGCGCCAAGCGCACGCGCGAGATTTTGCACCGTCACCAGCGGCACCAGCTCGAGCGCGCCGGAGGCGGCTTTGGCGAGCACGCCGGTCGCTTCCGGGCTGTGGCGCGCGGTCGTGACAACGGCCTTGACGGCAAAGGCCGCGGCCGAGCGCATGATCGCGCCGACATTATGGGGATCGGTGATCTGGTCGAGCACCAGCACCATGCCTTCCGGCTCGAGCGTTTCGATATCGCCCGAGGGCAGGGGATCGGCTTCCGCGAGCAGGCCCTGATGCACGGCATCCGGGCCGAGCCGCTGGTCGATCTGGCTCGGCCGCACCAGTTCGGGCGCAACGCGGGTGTCGATGTTTTCCTCGGAAAGGCGCCGCGCGGCGTTTTCAGTGACGAGGAGCTTGCGGATCTGTCGCTCCGGGTTCGCAAGCGCCATGGTCACCGTGTGCCAGCCGTAGAGAATGGCTGGACCGTCGGGGTCTGCCTCGCGGTCGCGCCAGGCGGGGCGGCGGCTGGGACCCTTGCCGAAGGGCTTGCCGGCGCCGCGCCGGAACTGCGGCTTTCGATCGCGATCACTCATCGTGCAGGGCTCATCGGGTGAGCTTGTGTCACGGGTTCCGGATTATGGCAATTTGGGCCGCGAAAACCGTGCCAATCGGCTGATGCCGTTGGTTGACTTTGCCCCGCCGCTTCCCCCATAAACGCGCCCGACCGGGAACCTGTGATCGGGTCCTTAGGTTTTAACGTCATCGCTTGTCCTTGTTGCCGCCATCTCGGCGGGTGGGCTATCGATGCTGTTGAGCGGGGGAGTGTCCCGAGTGGCAAAGGGAGCTGACTGTAAATCAGCCGCCTCATGGCTTCGAAGGTTCGAGTCCTTCTTCCCCCACCAGCCTTCGCTTGCTGCGCAAGCTACGGCTCGGCAAGCCCCATCGTAGCGAAGGCGGGCTCTGTGTCGCTTGCTGCGCACGCTTCGGCTCGGCAAGCCCTATCGTAGCGAAGGCTGCCGCGCCGAAGCCCCTCAGGGCGAAGTCGGCCGCTAAAGACCTCCTCCAAGGCCGCCAGGGCAGGGAAGCCTTGCCGACGCCTTTCCGTAGTCCTGCGGAGCGGCAGCATTAACCAATGCTAAACGGTTTCTAATCATCGTCGGGCAATCTCAGTGCGCACGGAACTGCCCACGGTGTTTCATGCATTTTGACAGCGTCAGTCCTTCAGCAGTGCGGTCCGTGCGGCAACAGGACTTTTTGAAGGTCTGGTTTCGACTTTTGACCAGATTAGGACAGCTTCCCTCCCTCGCCGATTTCAACCCTTCGCGCATTGAAGACGAGAAGCCGGAACTGATGTACTACGACGTCGTGCACACGGGCGATGAAATCCGCTATCCCGTGATATTCGCCGGTCAACGACTGATAGAGGCATATGGCTTCAACGCAGTCGGACGCGATCTGCAGGACATTCTTAGCCCCACGATATGGACGCACGTCGAATCCCTTTACGATCAATGCGTTTTGCGGGGAATGCCGACCTATTCTGTCTTTACCGTGGTTGATGTTCACAATGACGTCGTTGCCTACGAGCGGCTACTCTTGCCATTTGGCGAGGCAAACGTCGTCAAGCAGATTATTGCTTCCATCAAGTCGATTTCGACCGAAGGCCGCTTCGTTAACACTGACCTGATGCGATCAAAGGATCACGATCCGCAATATTCGTTGCGCGCAGTGGTCGATCGGTGTGCGCCGGACAAGGTGACGACCAGTTGGGCCGACGACGTCGTTGAGATTTGAGGTCAGCCTTCATCGTCAGGGCTGGAGAATGCCTCGCAAACCCATCGTGGCGAAGTCTGCCGCGCCGAAGCCCTTGAGGCGAGAAGGAGGGCCGTCTGAAGTGCGGTCCCCTCGGCCAGCCGCCTCGACCGCTCCCCGCTTCATCCCGACACGCCAGCTTCCGTCACCGGAAATGCAATGCCGGGCAGATAGAGCCTAACGGGACGGATCTCGTAAACGGCAGTGGGATTGGCGCGGTGCAGGTCGCGCGCGGCTTCGACGGCGGCCTCCTGGCTGGCGCAGTCGACGACGTAGAAGCCCAGCAACTGCTCCTTGGTCTCGGCGAACGGACCGTCGGTCACCATGCCGGCGCCCGGACCCCGCAGGGTGCGCGCCTTCCTGGTCGCGTCCAGACGCGCGGTGGGCCCGAGACGTCCGTCTTGATTGATCCGGTCGTGAGCCTTGTGCAGGCCGGCCATGACGGCGGCATCTGCCTCCGGCGTCCAGGACATGACTTCGGCTTCCCTGTGATAGGCGAGTATGGCGTAAAGCATCGGCATCCTCTTTTCGTTGCGGCAATAACTGCCCCCGGGGGATGAACGCCACAGCGGTTCACCCCGGGGGATGAACGCCAT
>JBATYU010000361.1:0-2987 GCA_049674245.1 Bradyrhizobium sp.
AGCTACCTGCTCAATCTCTTCCCGTCGGAGGTGCACGTGTTCGTTCGGCCGGAGATCCAGAGCCTGCAGGACCTCGCCGGCAAGAAAGTGAATTTTAACACCCAGGGCACGGCCGCCGCCTATTCAGGGCCGCTGATCTTCAGCCGCCTCGGCATCGACGTGGAGAAGACCTTCATTCCCCATCAGGTCGCGCTGGAGCAGATGCGCAAGGGCGAGATGGCGGCGGTCTTTTTCATCACGTCGAAGCCGATCGACGCTTTCGTGCGCGGACGCTGGGAGCCCGGTTTCAAGTTCCTTCCGGTAGCTTATGAAAGCAAGTTTGAGGATTATTATCTTCCCGCAGTGTTGGAGGCGAGCGACTATCCCAATCTGATCAAGCAAGACGAACGTGTGTCGACGATCGCGGTACCGACCGTTCTGGTCGCCTTCAATTGGGCGGCAAATTCGAACCGTTATCAGCGGGTCGCCCGCTTCGTCGATCACCTGTTTTCCCGGATCGACAGGCTGCAGGCGCCGGGCTTCGACCCGAAATGGAAGTCGATCAATCTCGCTGCGACTGTCCCCGGACTCACCCGCTTCTCGGCGGCGCAGGAATGGCTGGATCGTAAGGCGCACGGAGCCCGGGCATCGCAATGAAGGCCGCCGCGGTCCCCCTATCTGTCGCATTGACAGTCGCGAGCGGAGCCGCTTTCGCACAAAGCGCGAGCGATCCGATCGCGCATCTTCGCGCCTGCTCCCTGACGGAGCACGCAGAGCGGTTGGAATGTCTGGAAAATCTGTCACGTAACATCGCGCCGCCGGCTCGCGCAGCGCTAGGGGGCGATAACTGGATTGTCAGCGAGACCACCTCACCTGTGGACTATACGCCGGTCGTCGCCGCCAGCACGTTTTCTCGCGGCGGCTCGGATGGCTCCTCGATGCAGCTCTCCATTCACTGCCGCGCTGGCCGCACCGAACTGGTGGTCGCCGGACCGGCCGTCCGCAGCGGCGAGGATTACGCCATGACGATCGGCCGGTGCAGCTGGCGGCAGGCCCACCTCGTTTGGAACGGGCGCTGCCTTCGCGGGCGACGTCGTCCGCTTGTTGCGGTCGCTTCCCGAGGAGGGCGACTTCGCCCTCCGTCTGTTGACCCGAGCCGGTGCCGCCCAGGACGGGCATTTTCTGCTCGGCGGGCTGAAGATGGTGCGAGAGAAAGTAGCCGCGGCGTGCAAGTGGCCACGCGCCGTTGCCAAGCCAGGCAACTGATGGTCATCGAACGATCATGGGCGAGGCACGATGATAAAGTTTAAAAATGCTGTCAGAGCGGCCATAGGCGTCTTGGCTCTGCTCGTCATCGCGCCGTCGTCGGCGCAGGTGCCGGAGAAGAAGCAAACGGTGTCGCGAATATTAAAGCGGCCCGCCGTCGAGAAGAAGCTGCATCGCCTGATCTTGCAGGTGAATACCAATGA
Source organism: Bradyrhizobium sp. (assembly GCA_049674245.1). Classification (GTDB taxonomy): domain Bacteria; phylum Pseudomonadota; class Alphaproteobacteria; order Rhizobiales; family Xanthobacteraceae; genus Bradyrhizobium. Next base: position 1,449 of record JBATYU010000361.1, read on the forward strand.
ACCTGCGATGATGAATCTCGCGCTTAATAATGCGACGAACGTCGCGCAATATTACAAGGACCGCGGCGAGAACGTGAAGATCGAGGTCGTCACTTTCGGTCCCGGCTTGCACATGCTGCGTGACGACACCTCGCCGGTCAAGGCGCGGATCAAGGCGATCGTGGAGAGCACGCCGGCAATTTCCTTCAAGGCCTGCGGCAATACCCAGGAGAACATGCATAAGGCCGAGAACAAGGACATTCCCCTCATTCCGGAGGCGAAAGTCGTGAAGTCCGGCGTGGTGCGCGTCATGGAGTTGCAGGAGCAGGGCTGGACGTATGTTAAGCCGTAATGCGCCGCGATCGGAAGCGGGTTGTTGCGTTTCTTGGTGCCTACCACGGCGCCCCGCATCTTGGACTTCAAGCCGGGGTGCAATATGAACAAGCCGACGAAAACTGCGGCAGAGCTTGAGGCCCTGATCCGACTGGAAATGGGGAGACTCTGCCCTATGCCCCGCAGCACCGTGGTTTCGGTTCGCCCGGATGCCGGCACATGGAGGGTGGTTATTGTGCGCGGCGGGTCGGATGACGACGCGTATCTTGACATCATTCATCTCGTTGCCCGTCGGTTTCGGACCGAGTTTGATTTGGAGGGCTGACATTAAGGAAGGACGAAGTGGCCCGCGCGCAAAAAGACGCACTGAAAAAGCAATGATCTTTATACTTTGCGCATTTGCCTTGATTGAGGCGTGAGTGATTAGCGCTCGCGACGGGCAAGTCATTTCATTTATGTCCGTCGCGATCGGCGAAAAGACCGTCCTGATCAGCGCCGTTTACTGAAAACTTCAGTTTGTCTGCTAAATCAAATTTCTTCAGGTGGTGACGGATTTGCTTTTGCGCCCCTGCCGGTATTTATATTTAGATAGTCAGCGCGGTTTCCGTTCTCGGAGACACGCAATTTGCACAAGTTGTTTGGCACGGCACCCTTTTGTATTCGCTTTGTATCATCAATTTCTGGTCGAGGCAGAGTGTATCAGATGGGTACGAATTTAGACGTCAAATTGAGGCTGAGTGAGATCAATCGAAAGTCCGCCGAACTGTCTGCCGTCTCGTCAAGGCTTGCCGACATGGCCTCACAACTGAATCGCCTCCGTAAATTGAATGGCAGGATAGGATTCCTCAGCGGTCGCAACAGACCTTCCAGCCGACGAAACGACGACTACTTCGCGCCGCGAATTGGCCGATAGCATAATCGAGTTGGTCCAGCCTCCTTCGCCGGTTTGCTATTTCAGCTTCATACTCCCTCGGCAATTTAGCGCTCGACGTACTCATCGGTTCTATTGCCGGCTAAAATCGCAGCACTGGAAAGTGCGTCAGGAGACGCGTCCGCCAAGGCCGTCGCGTTCGGACTTTGACGCGTTCAACGCCCGTTCGACGGCCTCGATCACTTGCATGACCATCGTCAGATCCGCACGGCGATCACTACCTTCGGATCGGGCTCTAAAGCACACCATGTTCCCAACTCCCCGCGCCAAAATTCCTCGTTCATCCGATACTCGTC
>JBATYU010000362.1:0-3612 GCA_049674245.1 Bradyrhizobium sp.
AATGCCTTGCGACTCTCGGGAAGACCAGCGACTGATCCTCGAATTCCTCTACAGGAAGCTTTTTCAAGTCAGTTTTTTCCTGCACATCTTTGAGGGACGTCATCGCGGGCGGCTTTCGCGCGCCATCAATCCGGACCGTATAAGACCTTAGCATAATTGTCGCAGCAGCCATTACAACCAGTGTTGGAAATACAATTCGTTTGATGAATGTCGGAAATGCGATACGCTTCATGGGATGTCTCCCCTGTCCAGCGTTTAATGCGCCGGCTGACGTTCCGGCGAACACCTGTCTAGACCCAGTGGGAGATTGTGCGTGTGACCTGCTTCACACGTGGCAACTTGGATGGCTTGTCCATTCATCCCCCGCTAGCAGACATTGGTCGGCGCGCCCGACACGTCCTGGTTTCTGAAGGGCTGATTGGATTGTGTAGGCATGCTTTCGCGTCGCGAAAAACGCGTAAGGCCCGGTCAGCGAACTGCCCCCATGACGATTGGCGTCCTTGTACCAGGCGTATCCAGGCATCATATTACTTTCGCATTCTGCAAATCCTACGAGGTGAAATACGATGAAGGCTTTTTTGCTGGCTTGTGCCGCCGCCATCGTCATCGCCGCGCTCGGCATGGCCGCCCTTAACAAGGTTCAACAACCTGTCGAAGAGGCCTTTGCGACGTCGGGCGTCCGGCTCTAAAAAGTCGTCGTGTTACGAAATGCCCGCCTGTAAGCGCGAGCGGCCGGAACAGATCTGAGCGCGTTTAGAGCCTTTTCGGTTCTGATTGAATCAAAACCGAAGCTCCAGGTCTTTTGTTTGAACGAGATTTTTTCACGCGAACCCGGCATCCACTTCGCTCGAAAGCGCCCGGGCTTCTGTCGATCTGGGACTTTACGTATCATATCGACAACAAATGGACGATAGAAGCAAAGTTGGCCGCGGCCAAGCCTTCGCCGATCGGGAACAACCGATCGCCTTACCTAACACCCCGATTCACGCGCGGTCTACTCGGCGGGCGCTGCAGTGGCCCGCGGTCGCGCTTCGTTGGCGCCGGTCCGCGCATTCTGTTCTTCGAGCCAAAGGCTGTGGTGCTCCCTGGCCCAATTGACATCGACGGTTCCGCTGCCCATCGCCTCGAAGGCTCCTTCCATGCCAATAGTGCCGATGTAGATATGCGCCAGCATCACAGCGACGAAGAGTACCGCGACCACCGAGTGCACGATCTGGGCAAGCTGCATTCCTTCGATTCCCGATATGTAAAACGGAAACATCAGCTCATAGCCAGTGACCGCAACCGCGGTGCCCCCGATGACGACGATCCAATAGAACGCTTTCTGACCTGCGTTAAAACGGTAGGCTGGTGGATGATCATGACCGAGGATTCCGCCACCCCTCTTCATCCAGTCGACATCCATTTTGTTCGGAACGTTGCCGGCGATCCACATCAGGAAGATCAGCACAACGCCAATGGTGAAGGGGAAACTCAGATAGTTGTGCGCGTATTTCGCCCATTGCGACCATTCGGAGAATGCTTCGAAACCGATCAGCGGCAGCAGCAGGGGACGGCCGAAGGTGATGTTCAATCCGGAGACCGCCAGAATGATGAAACAGGTCGCAGTCATCCAGTGCACGAAGCGTTCGAACGTCGTGAAGCGTACGATGGTACGGCCGGACCGTCCGCCCTCGATCCGCACCATGCCGCGGCTGAGATAAAAAATCACCAGCAGAGCGAGCATGCCGAGGATGGCGATCCCGCCGATCCAGCGCAGCGTGACGTTGCGGAATTCTCTCCAGTCGCGGCCGGCAGGCTGTTCGAGAACTCCGGAGCGCTGATCGGGAATGCTGACGCGCCCCTCAATCCGATTCAATTCCTGCAGGAGCTGCTGCTCCTTCACTGAGCTTGCCGTCGGGTTGACCTGCTGTGCGTCGGAAGGCGCCGACGCGCCGACCACCAGCAGCAACGTCAGGGCGCCTAGAACCAAGCGTATGTATTTTGCAAAAGACGCCATGAGCTCCTCCCCGATATCTACGCGCTCGCCGCTGCGCCGCGTTCAGGACTCGATCGTCTCGCGATAAGCGGTCTTCCAGCCCCAGGCCCCGGAGCCGTAGCCGCGCTTGGTGACCCGCTCCTTGTAGATCTGAGCGATGATCTCGCCATCGCCGGCCAGCAGCGACTTGGTCGAGCACATCTCGGCGCACAGCGGCAGCTTGCCCTCGGCGAGACGGTTCGCGCCATACTTCTCGTATTCCTCCTTGCTGCCGTCGGCCTCCGGACCGCCGGCACAGAAGGTGCACTTGTCCATCTTGCCGCGTGAGCCGAAGTTGCCCACCTTCGGATATTGCGGCGCACCGAACGGACAGGCGTAGAAGCAATAGCCGCAACCGATACACAGGTCCTTGGAGTGAAGCACGACGCCGTCGGCCGTGGTGTAGAAGCAGTTCACCGGGCAGACCGCCGCACAAGGCGCGTCGGTGCAGTGCATGCAGGCCATGGAGATCGATCGCTCGCCCGGCTTGCCGTCGTTGATGGTGACGACGCGGCGCCGGTTGATGCCCCAGGGCACCTCGTGCTCGTTCTTGCAGGCGGTGACGCAGGCGTTGCATTCGATGCAACGGTCGGCGTCGCAGAGGAATTTCATCCGAGCCATGTGAGTTGCTCCTTATGCCGCCGCGATTTGGCAGAGAGTGACTTTGGGCTCCTGCATGCCGGTCGCCGGATCGTATCCATAGGTGGTGATCGTGTTCGCGCTTTCGCCGAGAACGATCGGATCGGTGCCCTTCGGGTAGTTGCCGCGAAGATCCCGGCCTGCGAACCAGCCGCCGAAGTGGAAGGGCATCCAAGCGACGCCCTTGCCGACACGCTCGGTAACGAGCGCCTTCATCTTGGCCTTGGAATTGCTCTCGGCGCCCGTGACCCAGACCCAGCCGCCGTCCTTGACGCCGCGATCGGCGGCATCGGCCGGGCTGATCTCGATGAACATGTCCTGCTGCAGTTCTGCGAGCCATGGATTGGTTCGCGTCTCCTCGCCGCCACCCTCGTATTCGACAAGACGCCCCGAGGAGAGGATGAGGGGGAATTGCTTGGCGATCCCCTTCTCCACAGCGGCCTTCTGCACGGAGAAGCCGATATTGGGCATCCGGAACTGCTTGGCGTCGGGCAGCGTCGGATATTTCGAAACCAGGTCTACGCGCGGGGTGTAGATCGGCTCCCGATGTACCGGAATCGGATCGGGCAATCCGAACGCGTTCATGCGCGCCTTGCCGTTGCCGTAGGGAACGCAGCCGTGCATCAGCGCCACGCGCTGGATGCCGCCCGACAGGTCGAGCGACCACGACACCGCGTCAGGGTTGGCGGAATTGACCTTATTGATCGTGGCCATTTCCGCTTCGGTCAGATCCTTGTCCCATCCGAGCTTCTTCAGGCTCGCCAGCGTGAATTCCGGATAGCCGTCCTGGATCTCCGAATCCTTGGAGTAGGAGCCATCCGCCAGCAGGCTGACCTTTCGCGTCGTGCCGTCGGGAAGCTTCTCCTCGCGCTCGATGCCGAAACGCGGCCGGAACGTGCCGCCGCCGTCCATCACGCTGAGATTTGTGTTGTAGAGTAGCGGCGTACCGGGATGCT
>JBATYU010000363.1:0-1597 GCA_049674245.1 Bradyrhizobium sp.
TTGAGCGTCGGCAAAAGCTCACGCGGCACGATGAGGTGCGTGGGCTGCATCAGCGGCACGGTCTTGGGCTGCGACTGCAGTTTCAACGCGGCCTGGGCGTAGGGGCCGTTGGCATAGCTGTCGTGGAAGGCCTTGTAGACGGGCGGAGAGTTCGCGAGCACCGCCCTGTGCCATGCCGTCGCCTCCAACAGGTTTCCAAGCAGCCAGCGGATGCGCTCGCACAGCGGATCGTGCGGGAACAATTGGATGAACTCCTGATAATATTCCGGCGAGCCTTCCGCCAGCACATAGTCATAGGCCTGACGCACGGAGCGTCCGGGCAGATTTGATGCAGTCTGGATGATCGGGCCGCGGACGGGCGGGCGGGCCGCCGCAACCGCCGTGTCGCCGAAGAAATAGAAGTCGCTGGTCAGGGATGAACTCTCCCACGGCGTCTGCTGACCGTCGGTCGAATGGTTCACTTCAAGACGAATGCGCTTGAACAGCTGTTCGATCGGCAGATTAGGTTCGCGCGCGAGTTGCAGGAAGGCCGAGGTGTAGGGGCTGTGGCCGCCGGCGCCGTCCAGGGCCTCCGTTCCCGGCGCCGTCGAGTATCCGACGATCGAGCCGTTCGGCGCATCGACGATCGCAAGTCCGCGCCCGGCGTCGTTGATGGTCGGGAACGGATTGTTCCTGCAGGCGTCGAGCACGACAATGCGCATCCGGCTCGGAATCGCTTCCAGCGTCGCTATCACGTCGACCAGGCGGACCGAGTTGTTGGCGAGATCGGCGGGGGAGGAAATCTTCGCGTCGACCGGGACCAGGTAATTCTCTCCCGCCAGCTGCACGCCGTGTCCGGCATAATAGATCATGGCGACCGTGTTGGTTCCGTGCGCTGCAACCCTCGCCGAGAAGTCCTGCACGACCTTGATCATGTCGTTCTGCGTCAGATCGGTCGCTTCGACCACCTCAAAACCCGCCGAGTTCAAAAACTGCGCCATCGATTGCGCGTCGTGATCGGGATTGGCAAGCTGCGGCGCGCTCTGGTAATTCGAGTTGCCGATCACCAGCGCTACCCGCTGCTCAGGACCTGATAGCGCGGACGAAGCACCGGCGCCGGCCGCGGGTTGCGGCGGCTGGGGCAACGCTTGAGTGAGGCTCTTCGGCGGCGATTGAACGCCGCTGGCGATCTCGGCGTTGGTGGTTTGCGCGAAAGCGGTGCCGTGCCCGAGGCTCAACAAGCCGCCCAGCAGGCCCGCACACAATAGCAATGATTTGAAACCGGACATTTTGAAACCGGACATGGCGTCCTCCTCAAGCAAATCCCGATTGCCGAGATTTGTTGCGGGCACGCTAGATCGGGTTCGATCCGTCGTACGTGACGCCGGTCACGATCGAAGCGGTGCGCAATGACGTCCGAAGAACAAGATCGCGATGCCGATCAGGGCCTTCTTACGAGGCGACCGCGACGGGGTTTTAAGAGAATAACGCGATCTTCTCGGTCTGGCTCATGCGCCGGATCGGCGCCAGCGGATCGTTGGCCGGGATGTTGGGCCTTCGCAAAATCCCGCTCGCGATGATGGTTGAACCCAGCGAAAGCTCCGCGGGGGCTTCGCGC
>JBATYU010000364.1:0-3016 GCA_049674245.1 Bradyrhizobium sp.
GACCGTGCCGGTTCCAAAGCCGGCGCCGAAGGCGCGCGCCGGCGTGCAGCTGAGCGCGTCGGACGCGCAGAAGGGCCCGATTACAACCGGAGCAACGCCGGCAGCGGCGCCCGATCCCGTGATTCCCGATCCGCATCGCAACCTGCCGGCCAATATTTTCGCGACCTTCGATGCCAATCAGAAGGCGCAAGCCGCGAGAGTGAGTTCTTATCTGTCGTCGTTGCAGACGCTGGTCGGAAATTTCGTCCAGGTCGGACCTGACGGCAGCAAGACCAAGGGCGATTTCTACATCCAGAAGCCGGGCAAGGTTCGCTTCGAATATGAGCCGCCAAATCCAGTCGACATCATCGCCGACGGATCGTCGCTCGCGGTGCGCGATCGCAAGCTTGCGACCCAGGATATTTACCCGCTGTCGCAGACGCCGCTGCGATTCCTGCTCTCGGATCGCATCGATCTTCTCAAGGACACCAATGTCGTCAACGTGACGGCGGATGACGTCTTCGTCAGCGTTACCATCGAGGAGAAGCAGGCGCTGATCGGCACCAGCCGCCTGATGCTGATGATTGGCGCCAAGGACGGCCAGCTCAAGCAATGGACCGTGACCGATCCGCAAGGCTATGACACCACGGTTGCGGTCTACAATCTGGATTCGTCGAAGAAGATCGATCCCAGCCTGTTCAAGATCGACTTCACCAATTACATGACCCCGCCGGGCTAGTTTCCGAGGGTCCCAGAACTGACGCCTCTTCCCTCTCTCTCCTTGTCGGACAGTTTTGCTCGGCGGTCCTGCCCTTGATTTCATCGCGCAATTTCATTCTCGTTCGCTTGCCATGACAAATCAGCCTTTCTTCGTCCAGGACAACGGCGCCTTCCTTCCGACCTCGGTCGCAAACGGCCCGTGGGACGCCAAATCGCTGCACGGCCGGGTCATCATCGGGCTGCTCGCTTCCGTCATCGAACAGCGCCACGGCGGCGACGATTTTGTGCCGGCGCGGCTGACCGTCGATATGTTTCGTCTGCCGGGATTTGCGCCGATCGAGGTAAAGACCAGGCTCATTCGCGACGGTCTGCGCATCAGGGTGGTCGAGGCCGATTTCCACAGCGGCGGCGTCGCGATGGCGCGGGCGTCCTGTCAGTTGCTGCGCAAGACCGAGAATCCGCAAGGCAATGTCTGGTCGCCCGCAAACTGGGAGGTGCCTGCCCCAGCAAGCATTGCCGCGCCGGCCGATCCGAAACTTGGCATGCACGGCAAATGGTCGACGCGGCAGATCGCGGGCACGATGGGCTCGCTCGGCCCGCGGCGACTATGGATGAGCGAAGTGCGCAATCTCGTGGAAAATGCGCCGCCGACGCCGTTCGTGCGCGTCGCGTTGGCGGCGGATTTTGCGAGCCCCTTCGCCAATGCCGGCGATCAGCGGCTCGGCTTCATCAACAGCGACGTCACGCTTTACCTGCACAGGTTGCCGGTGACGCAATGGATCGGTTTCGAGGTGGTGAACCACCACGCCACCTCTGGCGTCGCGATCGGCGAATGCTGGCTCTATGATGAAGAGGGCGCGATCGGGACCTCGACGGTCGCGGCGCTGGCGCAGCGCAAGCCGATGACACAACCACCGCCGCGGTAGCGCCGCAACCGTCATTGCGAGCGAAGCGAAGCAATCCAGAGCCGAGCAAAGACTGGATTGCTTCGTCGCTGCGCTCCTCGCAATGACGACGGTTAGTCTTTCAGATGCCGCCGCATCTCCGGCCGCGCCTTCAACGCCGCGCCTTGCCTGGCGACGATCTTGGCGATCCGCTCCGGCGCGAAGTTCATGTCGACGAAGCCTGGCGCGGTGTTCGCAACCTCGTGGTATTCGAGAATCTTGCCGTCACTGAGTTTCATGATGGCGACGCCCTCGAACATCGCGCGTGCCCCGTTGGCTTCGGGCAGCGTCGAGCGATAGCTGAAGGTGTAGCGTGCATAGAGCGTCTCGCCGTCGCTCACCGGTGCATGCATGTCCCAGCGGAAATCGCTCGCCGTGCGATAAAACCAGTCGTCGATCAACTCGGCGATCCTGGTCCGGCCTTCGAATACGCCGTAGAAAACGTCGTGATAGACACCGTCTTCGGTGAACAGGTCGGCAAAGGCCTTGCCGTCACGCCGCTCGACCGCGTCGCAGAACGTTCGAAGCATGGCGGTAATGTTCATGGCGTATCTCCCTCAAGAAAGGCATTTCACCCGATCTCCGCGACCGCGGCAATGATGCGCGCGATATCCTGCGGCCGCGACAGGCGATGATCGCCGTCCTGGATCATGGTCAGCACCACGTCGTCAACCGGCAGCCGATGCGCAAGCGCAAGCGCGTGCTTCCATGGTACATCCGGATCCTGGACGCCCTGCAGGATACGAACCGGGCAACCGACATCGATGGAGTTGCCCAGCAGCAGATGGTTGCGGCCCTCCTCGATCAGGGCATGGGTGATCGGATAGGGGGTGCCGCCGTCATATGGCGAGGGCCGCAGCCAGACGCCTTTGGTTTCGATCTCCTCGCGAATTTCGGGCGAAAAGCCTTTCCACATCAGCTCTTCGGTGAAATCCGGCGCCGGCGCGATCAATACCAGGCCGGCCAGCGGGGCATCGCCGGCCCCGTGTTTTGCGATCTCGCGCGCCAATAATAGCGCGATCCAGCCGCCCATGGAGGACCCGATCACAACCTGGGGTCCTCGGCAGAATTGCTGGAACACGGTCACGCTTTCGGCGAGCCAGCGCCCGATGGTGCCGTCGGCGAAGCTGCCTCCGGATTCGCCATGGCCGGAATAATCGAAGCGGACGCAGGCGCGGCCATGTTCGGCCGCCCAGGCATCGAGCGCGAGCGCCTTGGTGCCCGCCATGTCCGAGTTGAAGCCGCCGAGCCAGAACAGCCCGGGCGCTTGGCCGGCGCGGGCGCGCACCGCGATCCGGCGCATGGCGTTTTCCTTGCCGACCTCGATGAAGGCGGGTGGCTCATTGGGGCCTGCGGGCAAACTCGTCATGGAC
>JBATYU010000365.1:0-11602 GCA_049674245.1 Bradyrhizobium sp.
GCCGGAGGAGACGGGATTGGGGCGGGGGGCGTCGGCGGCGCCGTCGCTTCCTTGGATTGCCGCAAGACCCGTTCATTGATGAAAGAGCTCACCGACGACATCGCCTTATCCGCGCGTTGGCGGACGACGGTAACGGTATCGAAATACCCCGAAACTTGCTGGCCGAGGGCAACAAAGCCACGCAAGGCGTAGAACGGCAAAATGACGATGAGTGCGATCACGAGGGACCGTATGCGATGTCGCAGCGGATACAAGAGAATGTTCGCGACAAAAACGAGCGCTCTCGGCCACGCGGGCGCATCCGGCTCGCTCGCCGCCGGATGCAGCGGCTCGCTATTCTGCACCAGATCCACGTATCGGGGCGCGAACCTGTCGGTATATTCGATTGCTTCGGCAATTTGACGAAAGCTCTGACCTTCTTTCCGAAGCGCGTTGCCTGTGTCGCGGAATGCCCCGTCTCCGAGCATGCCAGGCTGATCCATGCGTTTGATGCGGCCCAGCATCATGGGCGACAGCAGCAATCGACGCTGTTCGATCAACTCGGCCATTTTCGAAAAGCTCAGCTTGGCATCGCTGAGGATCTGCGCGGCGCGGTCCTTGGCGTCCTGGGCCACGTCAGGATCCTCCGCGTCCATCTGCTCCATGGCCTGTTTCAGGAGTGCCATGTCATCGATCATCGCAAAACCTCTCCGGCGACAGTCGCATCGATGGCGCAGCCCGTTCGCCATCGCCCGTTTGGCGCAGCGAACCGTTGCGCTCGAACGTTTCCGACTATCGCCGGTCTTGCGGGAACCAGACCGAGGCCGTCAGTCGCAGCGGTAGCAACGCTCTTCATCGGGAACTGCGCGGGCAGGCTGCACTTATAGTGTCAGGCAACCATACCACGGAACAGCAAACAATAACCTGCCGAGCCGCTTGGGGCCAGCCTTCCATGCAGAACCGGCCATGAGGGGGATGTCGCCCAAAAAGATGGCGCCCACTCACAAAAAGGGAATGCAATTCCCGTCATTGCTGTGCATGGCTGTGCGTGTTCAGTAATTCGCTGATTGAATCTCCCTGCAGGAGGATTCGATGCGAGACAACAGCTACGACCGGACGATTGAGCGGAATTATCTTCAGAAGTGCGATTTCTGATTCCGGAATATGAGGCGGTTAAAGCCAGGCGATCCGAAATTTTCGTTGCAGCTTGTTTGACGGGATCAGACGCAAGATGCGCGTACCTCGCAGTCGTCCTGACCAGTGTCTATCATCGCGAAGCCTTCGCCGCCGGACGCGATGGTATTTTCCTGTCTCTCGTCTTGTCGATTATTCTATAACCATAGGCCCAATCAAATATATCGGGATCCTTTTTTCTTTCTACTGTCTCAAGCCAAACAGTAACATTATTAATAATTACAGGATGCCAAGCAAACCATCTTTGCCATTCTGCTCTATCTTTGGGTCTTAATCTCATTTCATTGTCCCCTCGTTTGGTTAGCGGATGAAGTGCGCATAAACTGGAAGAACATCGTCACCCGGAGGTGGGCCAAGCGTGGCACTCGCCCGAGCGCTCCGCACTGGGATCCCATGCTGTCCCTATTGTCGATCAAGCCGGATTGCATCTGTCGGCGAGATAAGTGGCTCCCGCCAATACCACCATTATCCCGCACGTCAACTGGCTCTCGAACAGAGTCTTCAAATCTTGCGACGATATCGTTGATCACTGCTGTGACGCCTGGAATACCTTGTCGACCGACCCTGGAAGATCATGGCCATCGGACTGCGCCAATCGGGGCACGAGTTAAGTGCAGCGCGATAATCAATCAGCTTCGAGTTCCGCCTTTTCGAGTGCGAGCCTTTTGACCGGGATCTGATCGGTGCAGTCGGGCTCACCAGGCAGTTTGATGTTGCGGCGCAACTGTGGGTAACTGATCAGTAGTACTACCATGGCGATCTTATTCCTTCACTTTCCTCTTTAGTTGCAGATATGGGGCTCGTATATTCGCCGCCGTTTCGAACAACGGGGGTTCGACGGTAAGGGGGATTGTCATGGGCCGGAATGATTCGAAGCAGCCCCATGATCCTGCGAAAGCAGTGATCACGGCTGCGTATCAAGGGGACGTCAAGAGGGCGATAGCTCAGCTTGACGAGGGAGCCGATGTGAATGCGCGCGACTGCGACGGCGATACTGCACTTATGCTTGCCGCCGAACGAGGCCACATCGAGCTGGTGAAGGTGCTTCTCAAGAACGGAGCTGATGTCAACGCCGAGAACCACAACGGCGAGACCGCGCTGATGCGCGCGGCGGAGAACGGTCGAGTGGCAGCGGTCAAGCTTCTGCTTGCCCATCACGCTAACGTCGACGCAGGGGACATCATCAACTGTAGGCCGCTGATGCGGGCCGCCTATCGCGGTCACGTTGATGTTGTGAAGGAGCTGCTTGCCTGTGGAGCCGATGCGAATGCTCGCAATGCATTCGGCAACACGGCCGCGACCCTCGCAGCGCACAGTGGTCACAGCAAGGTCGAAAGCATGCTGCGGCAAACCGATGACATCGGTGTTGTTGACTCGGTCCAACCCAAACTCCGCGCGGCGCGACGCTAGACCCTCACCGAGACACATCGCATAAGCGATGCGTCTCGAGGGATGGGGCGGCCAATCGCGGCCTCACGATTCTCGCGGCGAGGCGAAGCTTGGTCCGGCGCAAATCGGACGAGGCGATGCCACCGGCTCGCGCGAATGCGCGCGCCCTCTGACAGGCTCCGCCGAGATCGCGCATTCGTGGGTTGAGGCCTGCTTTTGAATCAACAACTTTTGCTGTCAAATCATGCACGTGCCAATCGCAAATAGCCGTTGTTGCCAGGCGGTCTGAAATCTTGGTTGGGGGCGTCGATTGCAACCGCAGCGCGATGGCCGGGTTAGCTGCAGCGCGTCGCTTAGGTCATGTCATCGGAACTCCCCATCTTTCCATTTCCAGTAGCCGATGGGCAAATCGAGGAGACTGGGAGAAATGTCAATGCACTCGACGGCCGTCCTACTCATGTCGGCGATACAGACGGAGAGCGCATACGCGACTCTGTGGTTCGGGCCGGCCTGCGTGGGCCAGAAGCCTTCGAGCAAGTCCATGACGTTGTGGAGCGCTGTGTCCACCGCCATGTTGACTTGGGCGCGGAACTCTTCCGCGTTCGTCGGAACTGCGGCAAGCTCCACCGCTTTCAGTGCCTCGCCGCGACAGTGCTGCATCAGGTGATGGCCGAACGTGTATGCGGCGTCCTCGGCGCGGTCGAGCGACGCTGTTCGCCACTCCTCGTAGGGTCTTGGTGTGTCTGAAGTGTCCATAGCGGCCTAACGGAGACTGTGGTTGAGGGGCCCGCCCCGGCGCGACGCTTACAAACCCCGACGGCGCCTCGCAACGCGTCCCATCGAACCGCAGGCTAGCCGGATATTGACATCATCCGTTATCCGTTGGGACTTTGGCGTGAAAGTGATGGAGCAACCCGTAACCCACGCGATTTCCCTCACGCAGGCCACCATTAAGGCGATCCGCGGCTCCGATGTTGTCTCGGATTCAAAACGCGCATTGCCACCAAAATCGGATAGGACGAAGGTCGCGCCTGGCGCGACGTACGCGAATTTTGCATGACAATGGCGATCGCCCGGGATAAATACTTCACATACAAACTAAATAAGGCAAGCCCGATCGCGGACCGGCGTCTGATCTTCCTGCTCAATGTTGGGCAGCGCCGTTTGCAGCGGTGGCTGGCGGCGCAAAAGTCCGAAGGCGGCGTAACGGCTGCCCAAGTCGGGCCTTGTTCGTGCTGGGACGCCGCGGTGGCGTCCTGATGGGCGAAGCCGGCGCGGCGCTTGATCTCGGAATGCCGGGCATCGGCGGGCTGGCCGACCGGATGATCGAGGCCGGGCTGATCGAGAAGCGACGCCGAAATCGAAATCGTCGCGCGCTGGTTGGCCAGCCTCCAGGCAAAATTTCCCAAGGGAGAAGACGAATGACCGAGCAGATCAAGATAGAGAGTGCGGAAAACATCCTGACGTTGACATTCGCGCGATCCGACAAGAAGAACGCGTTGACAAATGTCATGTACGGCGCGCTCGCGGATGCCATCGTCGCCGCGGAGACGGATCAAGCCGCAAGAGCGATCGTGATCCGGGGCGAAGGCGACATGTTCACGGCCGGCAACGACGTCGGCGAGTTCGCCGCCATCGCTACCGGCGCCTTCCAGGGCGAACGGCAGGCCGGGCGGTTCTTGAGCGCGCTCGCCCACTCGACCCGGCCGTTGGTCGCTGCCGTCCAGGGCCGCGCCGTCGGCATCGGCACCACAATGCTGTTACACTGCGATTTCGTCCTGCTTGCCGAAAACGCCCAGCTTGTGACGCCGTTCGTCAATTTGGCGCTGGTGCCGGAGGCCGCATCGAGCCTGCTGATGCCGATGCGCGTCGGCTATGCCCGCGCCTACGAGATGTTCGCGCTTGGCGAACCGGTCGATGCCAAGACGGCGCTTGCGCTCGGTATTGCAAACAGGGTTGTGCCGCTGGACAAGCTGCATGCCGAGGCGGCCGCAGTCGCCCGGCGCCTTGCGAAGCTGCCGGTTGGTTCGCTCGCCGCGACCAAGCGGCTGATGCGCAATCCAGCCGTGCTGATGGCGCAAATAGGCGCCGAAACCGAGCACTTCTCGGAACGGCTGAAGACCGCCGAGGCGCGCGAAGCGTTTACTGCATTCGCCGAGCGAAGGCAGCCGGACTTTACCAAATTTGCGCGTTGAGATACGCGCGCATGGCGAGCGGCCTGAGAAACCGCTCGGCCTGCGAGAAACTTACTTCTGCTCGAGCACGTTTTTCAGGACGAGATCGGACAGTTGGACCACAAGCGACCTGAGCCGTGCATTTTCCTCGAGCAGCGACACCAGCTCAGAGTCCACATCGGTGTCGAAGCCATCATCCTCGCGTTCAAGTGGCGAGGATTCGCGAAATTGATTTCCAGTTGACTGCGAATATACATTACCCATGACTAAAACCCCCTGGCGAATACGAACTAACCCCAGCCAAGTCGATGACGAATCTTGATTCGAATGTTCGTGCGAATCGGCGTCGAAATTTCGACGGATAAAAGGGCAAATTGGAGCGGGCTTACAGCGAAGTGTGGGCGAGCGCCCCGGCGTGACGTGTACATCACGCTCTGCGCCAACTTTTGCGCGATCAAACAACACAAATCGCACGCGATCCGCGATCCCGGCAATGACTGCAACCAACCTGCGCTTGGCAGGCTTTCAATTTTCACGCTCTCTCCTCGCCAGAAGGCCGCCGATGTCATTTTGGACCTGCGAACAATGTGGCGCTCAATTTTTCGAGAGCATCGAGCCGCCACCATCGTGCCCGATCTGCGAGGACGAGCGGCAATTCGTCAACTGGAAGGGCCAGGCCTGGCTCACACGCGAAGAGCTGGCGAAATGTCACAATCTTGTCTGGCGCGACGATCTCGGCATTCCCGGTTTAGGCGTCGAACCGAGCTTTGCCATCGGCCAACGCGCGCTGCTGCTCCGTGAAGATGACGGATGTGTGATGTGGGATTGCGTCCCGCTGGCGACCGATGAGGCCGTGCAATACGTCAAATCGCTCAGTGGGTTGAAGGCGATCGCGGTCTCGCATCCCCATTATTATGGCGCGGTCGCCGACTGGAGCGAGGCGTTCGGCGGCGCGCCGATTTATTTGCATGGCGATGACCGCGCCTTCGTCACCCGGCCGCATCCGGCCATCGTGCCGTGGTCCGGCGAAACCCTCAAGCTTTCGGATGACATCGTGTTGGTGCGCACCGGCGGGCACTTTGCCGGCGCCAGCGTGCTGCACTGGCGCAAGGCCGCAGGAGGACGGGGCGCCCTGTTCACCGGCGATGTCGCAATGGTGGCGATGGATCGCCGCTCCGTCAGCTTCATGTACAGCTATCCGAACTATATCCCGCTCAACGCCGCCGCGGTCGGGCGGATCGCTGACGCCGTTGCGCCGCTCGCGTTCGACGCCATTTATGGCGCCTGGTGGGACCGCAACATCGCGACCGGTGCCAAAACTCTGTTCGAGGCTTCGATCCGGCGCTATCTAGACGCCATTTCGTAATGGTTCTGCCCACCAAAATCTATCCAGCCTTCCATGTCGAAAATGCCACATTTCGTTCGTCTTGCATGCACGAAGGGGAAGAAAGGGAGTGTGGCATGAACTCGTCTTATCGCTGGGTGATCGTCGCGGCCGGTGCACTGATGACCTGCGTCGGGATTGGCGCGATGTTCTCGCTCGCCGTCTATCTGGCGCCGATGTCGGCCGACACCGGTTGGTCGCGCACCGGCATTTCGAGCGCGATGACGCTCGACTTTCTGGTCATGGGCGTTGCCGGCTTCGGCTGGGGCGCGGCCAGCGACCGGTTTGGACCGCGCGCCGTCGTGCTGGCGGGCGCCGCCCTGCTCGGGCTTGGGCTGGTGCTGGCGAGCAGGGCAACCTCGCTGACGCAATTCCAGCTCACTTACGGCATGATGGTCGGTCTTGCCGCGGGCGCCTTTTTCGCCCCGATGATCGCGGCCGCCACCAACTGGTTTACGGACAACCGCAGCCTCGCGGTCTCGCTGGTCTCCGCCGGGATGGGGGTGGCCCCGATGACGATCTCGCCATTCGCGCGCTGGCTGATCTCGACCTATGACTGGCGCACCGCGATGATGACGATCGGCATCGTGGCCTGGGCGCTGCTGATCCCCGCCGCGCTGTTGGTGCGGCGGCCTCCGGGCCCAACACAGGGCACTGTCGCCGGCCCCGCGGCCACAGCGGAGCCCTCAATGTCGGCGGGCGAGGCGTTCCGCTCCCCGCAATTCATCGTGTTAGCGCTCACCTTCTTTCTCTGCTGCGCCGCGCATTCCGGGCCGATCTTTCACATGGTGAGCTATGCGATCGGCTGCGGCATCGCGCCGATGGCGGCGGTGTCGATCTATAGCGTCGAAGGACTTTCGGGCCTTGGCGGCCGGTTGTTGTTAGGGCTTCTCGCCGACCGGTTCGGCGCCAAGCCCGTGCTGATCGCGGGCTTGTTGGTGCAGTCGGCCGCGATCGCGAGCTATCTCGTCGTCAGCCGGTTGGGGGAGTTCTACTCGCTGTCGGTCGTCTTCGGCCTCGCCTATGGCGGCGTGATGCCGCTTTATGCGGTGCTGGCGCGCGAATCCTTCGGTCAGCGCGTGATGGGCACCGTGTTCGGCGCGATGACCATGGCGTCCTCGATCGGCATGGCGTTCGGCCCCTGGGCGGGGGGACGGATCTTCGACGCCTTCAACAGCTATATGTGGCTCTATATCGGCGCCTCCACCGTGGCGCTCGGCGCGGTCGCGGTCGCCTTCACCTTCTCGGCGCGGCCGCAAGCCGCGCAGCTGCAGCCGGCGTGACTACGGCGCGGGCGCCGGCAGCAAGGCCTGTTCTTCCGGGGTGATATCGGCGATCTGGTCGGGCCGGATCGCCGCTGGAAGATTGACTGGCCGGTAAGGCGTGTTCGGCACACCGAACACCGTGCAGCTCCGCCCGAGCTTCTTCATGACGCTCCAATGCACACGCTCGTTGACGTGCTCTTCGTCGGGGTTCGCCGTATTGGTAAAAAGCCCATGCTCGATCGCATCCGGTGACAGCATGACCCGGCCATGCGGGAAGGTCTCGTCGATGAACCAGCCCTTGGAGCTGTCGACAACTTCGCCATCGACATTGGGTTTGGTCACAGCTTTTACCCGCGCAATGTCGAACTCCAGGCCGGTGAGGGCCTGCATCCGCGCGATCATCCAGATCAGCGCTTGATCCGAAAGGCCGGCATCGGCGTAGCCGCCGCCGATATTGCAGTGGACGCCTGCAAACCATGTCTGCTCGACATGGGTCCGTGGCGGTTGTGCCTTTGGCGCGGTCCAGAAGGTGGGGACAAAGGGGCGGCGGCGTTCGTCCACCGCAACCGCATGCAGGCCGACATCGACATGCTTGCCGATTTCCGTGTCGTGGAAGCCGAGAAACGCCAGTGTGATGTAGCGGCCCAGCGCCGCCAGTCCGATACCGGCTGGAACGCCGTAGGATCCGACGGTGTCGAACACGCCGACGCATTTGATCCTGGGCTTGGGATCGATAGTATTTTGGGCCGCTAGCCTGTTGAAGGAGTCGATCGCCTTCTGGTCGCCCGAGCTTGGGGCTTTGGTACCCGCGCGGACCTCTGGATCGACGCGAAAGTGGTTCCATATGGCGTCAAGACCTTGGGGATCGGCGGATCGCTGGATTCCCGACGCGCCGATCAGGCCGGCGAGGGCGCGGGCGGCATAAGCGCCGCGAGAGAATCCGAGAATGTAGATTTCATCGCCGCGCTCGTAGTTTGTCGCGACCGTATGATAGGCATCCTGGACGATTTGCTTTAAGCCGATTCCGACAGCCCCGCCGAACAAATGTTTCAGCAGATCCGGATCGTTGCCGACCCCGGGGTGATAAAATGCCTTCTGCACGATACCATCGGTCGCGGAGAGTTTGATAAGGGGCGCGCCAGCGGCCTTATAGTTCGGATCAAGCTTCGCAATGTTGGTGTCGTTGCCCTTGCCTTCCTCGTTCCAGGTGCCGTCGATCAAAATGACGATGCGCTTCATGCTACCCTCACTAAAAAGCGTAAGATCCGCGCACGTTTAAATTGATATTATACGACGAACTTGCCACCCAAGATAGCGTTGCTATATCGGAGTTTTCCGTAAATCTGCTGCCACTAAGCGAGCCCTGTCATGACCGCCACCGATACATCAGCCGTCTCCCAGCCGTTCCAGGCCGAGGTGTCCGAGCTGCTGCACCTGATGGTGCATTCGGTCTATTCCGAGACCGATATTTTCCTGCGCGAGTTGATCTCGAACGCGTCGGATGCAAGCGACAAATTGCGCTATGAGGCGATCGCCAATCCCGCGCTGATCGGCGACGGCGAGGCGCCGAACATCAGCATCGCGCCGAACAAGAAGGCCAACACGTTAACGGTCGCCGACAGCGGCATCGGCATGGAGCGGCAGGAGCTGATCGACAATCTCGGCACCATCGCCCGCTCCGGAACCAAGGCGTTCGTGTCGCGTCTTGCCGAGGCCAAGGATGGGGCGGGGTTGATTGGCCAGTTCGGCGTCGGTTTCTATTCCGCCTTCATGGTGGCGGAGAAGATCGTCGTCACCAGCCGCCGCGCAGGAGCTAACGAAGTCTGGACCTGGTCGTCCTCCGGCGGTTCCGGATTTGAGATCGCGCCCGCGAGCGAAGAGGATGCCAAGCGGGTTACGCGCGGCACCGAGATCGTGCTGCGACTGAAGCCGGACGCTGCGAAATATCTCGAAGCTTACGAGATCGAACGCGTCGTCGGCGCCTATTCCGACAATATCCAGTTCCCGATCCTGCTGGTGGGCGAAGAAGGCGAGCCGCGGCAGATCAATTCGGCGAGCGCGCTATGGCAGCGCCCGAAATCGGAATTGAAGGGCGAGGATTACACCCAGGCCTACAAGTCGATTGCCGGAGCCTTCGACGAGCCGGCGCTGACGCTGCATTACCGCGCGGAAGGGCGCTATTCCTACGCCGTGCTGCTGTTTGCGCCGTCGACAAAACCGTTCGACCTGTTCGAGCCGGCGCGCAAGGGCAGGGTGAAGCTTTACGTGCGGCGAGTGTTCATCACCGACGATGCCGATCTTCTGCCGGCCTATTTGCGCTTCATGCGCGGCGTGATCGACAGCGAGGACCTGCCGCTCAACATCTCCCGCGAAATGCTGCAGAATAATCCGCAGCTCACCCAAATCAGGAAAGCCGTGACCAGCCGCGTGGTAAGCGAGCTCGAAGCGCTCGGCGAAAAACAGCCGGACAGTTTTGACAAGATCTGGGATGCCTTCGGTCCTGTGATCAGGGAAGGCATCTACGAAGATTTCGAGCGGCGCGACAAGCTGCTGGCGCTGTCGCGTTTTTCCACCACAACAGGCGAAAAGCGCTCGCTCAAGCAATATGTCGCGGACCTAAGACCGAACCAGACCGAAATCTATTTCCTGGTCGGCGACAGCATCGATCGGCTGAAATCAAATCCGCGGCTGGAAGCAGCAAGCGCGCGCGGCATCGAGGTGCTGCTGTTGACGGACGCGGTCGACGCGTTCTGGACCTCGGCGCGGCTCGAATTCGAGGGCAAGCCGTTGAAGTCGCTGAGCCAGGGCGACCTCGACCTCGATCTGATTCCGCTGGTCGACGAAAAGGCCAAGGACAAGTCCGAGCCCGAGGCCGACGAAGCGACGACGATCGCGGTCATCAAGGCGAGCTTGGGCGATCGTGTCACCGATGTGAGGGCCTCGACGCGGCTCACCACCAGCGCATCGTGCCTCGTTGCCGGCAGTCACGGTCCTGACCGCGAGCTTGAACGGATATTGTCGCAGCAGGCTCGCGGCGTCAGGACCAAGCCGATCCTCGAAATCAATCTGCGGCATCCGCTGGTCGCCGCGATCGCGAAGGCGCAGGCGGACCCAAAAGCCGCCGACGATCTGTCGCTATTGCTGCTCGAACAGGCGCAAATCCTTGACGGCGAATTGCCGGAAGACCCCGCCGCCTTCGCCGCGCGACTCAATCGACTGGTGTTGCAGGGGATAGCTTAGGGCCCTCGTTCCTTCTCCTGGCCGGACGGCTCGACGACCTCGCGTTCATGTGCCGAAACTCGCAATAATAGTGATGCGCCTCACAATGCCGGTAGCGGTCGTCCTCTAGACTTTGCGGGAAACTGCACCCGTCGAGAGGACACATTTCATGGAATCGAGGCTGATTGCCTTTGCGCTTTCGATGCTGGCCATGGTTGCGACCGAAGTCCCCACATGGGCGGCCGAACCAGATGCAGCATCGAGGGATGTGACAAGCCTGATGCAGCCGGTGGAACGGGCATCGGCGGACGATTGCGCGATCATTGTCGCCGTCGGAAGGAACAGAATGAACTGGGGCACGGCACCTCCGGATTATGCGTACTACCGGGAATTCGATCGCGACGGCGGAGGAACCTATCTGGAAGATTGTTCGTGGAAGCAGCTCGGTGTGGCCGAACCCCTGACCAAAGTGCAGCAACCGGAAAAGGGATTTTCCATCACCCGCCCGCGCTACACCGGCG
Organism: Bradyrhizobium sp.; assembly: GCA_049674245.1. Classification (GTDB taxonomy): domain Bacteria; phylum Pseudomonadota; class Alphaproteobacteria; order Rhizobiales; family Xanthobacteraceae; genus Bradyrhizobium. The sequence continues at coordinate 11,126 of JBATYU010000365.1, forward strand.
CATCGGCAACCGTCGAGCTGCAGATTTTCATTTCCGAACAGATTGTCGACGGCAAGAAAACTCCGCCCTTTATCAGCGTAGAGACCTGCTCGCTGGAAAAGCAAGGCGATCGCTGGCAATTCAGGGAATGCAAATTGAGGCTCATTACTTGAGCGACGCTGCGGTTACGCGCCCAAGAGCCACACATTGCCGTCTCGTTAGGCTTCGAGCACCTGGAGGCAACGCGCTGTTATTCGGCGGCGTGCTTGATCTCTTCGGCGGGCGGCTCGGAATCGTCCGGCCTTTTGGCCTGGGTCCAGCGCGACAGCGCGTTGGAGAGATTGTCGAGATAGAGATACACCACCGGCGTGGTGAACAGCGTCAGCGCCTGACTGACGATCAGGCCGCCGACCATCGCATAACCCAGCGGCTGGCGGATTTCGGATCCGGTGCCGGTGCCGAGCATCAGCGGCACGCCGCCGAGCATGGCCGCCATGG
>JBATYU010000366.1:0-3406 GCA_049674245.1 Bradyrhizobium sp.
GGACAACGCCTTGCCGGCAAGGCTGACGCCGAGCGGCCCCGGAAACATCTCCGGAAACAGGGTGAGCACGGTCGCGCGCCAGATCGTCGGATTGGAGCTCATCGGCCGTTATTACGGCACCACGGCGGTGAGATCGAGGCCTTGCATCAACGCCGCCGCCTCGACCGCCTGCCGGAAGTCGGCGAGCGCAAAGCTCGTCACGACGATCTTTTTGAGATCGAGCAGGCCGTCGGCGGCAAGCGCCGCGAGCTGGCCCGGCGCGGTGCGGTCGTACATGAACTGGCCGACCACCTCCCAGTCATTCGCCAGCATTTCGCGGAACGAAAGCTCAAGCGGCACCTCGGCGCTGCCCATCAGCACCAGGCGGCCGCCGCGTTTCAACGCGCGCAGGCTCGACAAGGTGGTCGAGGTGCTCCTGGCTGCGCCGAGCAAATCCAGTGCGCAATCGGCGCCGCCGCCCGCGACATGGCGGATGATCGCGAGATCCTTATGCGTGTCGCCGGTGACAACAGCCGGAATGACGCGCGGGCCGAACGCCTCGCGCAGGTGTTCCAGCGCCTCGCGCTTGCGTCCGACCGCGACCACGCGTCCGGCGCCCATCGCGACCGCCAGCATCACCGCGCCTGAACCGAAATAGCCGGTCGCGCCGTTGACGATGATGGTGTGGCCGCCGCGCAAGCCGCTGCGTTGCAAGCCGCCAAACGGCACGATCAGCTTTGCCAATCTGATCAGTTCGGTCGCGGGTCTATCATCGAGCCCGACCAGCGGCGTGACACAGGCCGCCGGCCAATGCGCGGTCTCGGCAAACACGCCGTCGCGCCAGCGCATCTGCATCGCCAGCGCCGCCGGCGTTGTCACCGTCGCAGTCAATCCGATCAGAATTTGCGGCGGTTCCGGGTCAGGCACGTCGCCGCGCAAATGCGGGCTTAAGAAAACGCGGTCGCCGCCTCTGACATGGCTGACATTGTCGCCGGCCGCGATCACCCGCGCGATTGCGTTGGTGCCGGGCACGAACGGCATCGGCGGCAGGCTGTAGGGCATCGAGCCCGACAGCACCCGGCCCATATAGGACAAGACCATGCCGGCTTCGATGCGAACCAGCACGCCGTCTAGTGCTGGCTTTGGCGTCTCGACCTCGTCGAACCGCAGATCATTATGTGCGTGCAGCCGCCAAGCTTTGTGGGTTTGAGCCATTGCATGTACGTAATCGAGGCGCAACGGCACATCAATATCGGTCGGTCAAAAAGATGCGACGAGATGCGAGAGGTCGCTCTATTGCTTGCGGCCGTACTCAATCAGCTCAATCATATTGCTGATTTGCAGATGTTTGTTGGCCCTGGAAACAAAGGTCCGTCTGACCCAATGATCGATCGCAGGCGCGTACCAGGTTAATGATATGACCTCGTTTTTGAGGGTCGGGTTATTGACGTTCCTTCCCGTAAACGTGGTTTCGATCTTGAACGTATCGAAGGTGCCGGCCCTGGTAGTGACGCTTTCCTGTCCGACGACCTTCGAAGTCCCCGATCGTTTCCAGACATTGCCGTTGGCGCTGTTGATGTTGTTGGTCTGCACGGGCCAGCTCTTGCCGACCGTGAGCGGCGACTGGATACCGCTGCCATCATGGGGCGAGTATCTCCAGGGCCGATCTTCAACCAGATTCCACAATCGGTCATACACGTTGAAACCCACGTTGTTGTTGCCAACGTTCTTGTACCGCACGCTGATTTCGGTCGACGTCACTTCTGTGACGACGTTCTCCCGGGTCGCGGTGATCGTCCCTGCTATCTCGTCCCGTACCTCGTAGGTCCAGTGGTCGCCCGGCTGCGGCTCCTCCATCGGGACAACTGCTTTTGAAGGCGGAACCGGGGCGGTTGCCGGGGCTGCCGTCGTATCGACTGGCGGTGTCGCCTGCTGCGCCCACGCACCGCTTGCGGCAAGGCTAATGATCCCCAGAATTACATAACGAAGCATTGGCGTTTCCCTATGGCCCGCGGGCCTTTTTACAACGATGGTTCGCGTGGCGGCCCGCTAGCGACGGCCATACTCGACCAGCTCTATCGTGCTCTTTTCGCGCACGCGCCCCTCAGACCGCGACACTGCGGAGCGCTTCACCCAATGATCAATCACCGGCGCGTACCAGATCTGAAACACCGCCTGGTACTTCTTGGTCGGGTCGTTGGCATTCTGAAATTGAAGGGATGTTTCGATTTTGAACGTATCGAAGGTGCCCGCTCTGGTGGTTACGCTTTCCTGCGCGACTACTTTCGCCGTGCCCGAGCGCCTCCAGCTCACTCCAGCCGTGCTATTGAGATCGGTGGCTTTGAACGACCATGTCTTGCCCACCGCGAGCGGCGCCCGGATGCCGGTGCCGTCATTGGGCGTGTATCGCCAGATGCCGCTGTTGTTGATCACATTCCATGAACGATCGAAGGTCTGATAGCCGGAATTGGGGTTGCCGAGCTGCGCGGTCCGGGTACTGATTTCTGAATCCGACACGTCAGTGACCGTATTCGTGACCGTCGATTTGACATCCCCGGTGATGTCGTCGCGAAACTCGTAGGTCCAATGATCGCCGGTCTGCACGTCTTCCATCGGCTCCGGGCTGTTTGGCGTTTCGGCGGCGGGTGTCGATGCCGCTGGGGGCGACTGGCTGGGTGGCGTCTGTGCAGGCAAGGAGCCTGCGGTGGCGAACAGGCCGATGGTCGCCAGGAAAGCGCTACGCAACATGGAATGTCTTTGGGGCTGTGACATCGAGGCGGCAAATCGCGAAAAATCGGCTCGGTTGGGACAACCTAAAAGTGCCTAAGCCTAAAATTCAAGACAAGCATTTTGTAGGTTGAACCGCGCAAATGCGCGTGACCGTATGACACGTGGATGTCGGCGACGCAGGGCGGCAACCCGAAGTTAAATCGAGATTTAGTCTTCGCCACCGCCGTCGATTTCCTCCGGCAATTCGATCACCACGCGGCCGTTTGCCAGATCGACCGTGGGCACCACGGCATTGGTGAACGGCAGCAGCATAGTGGCGCCGGTTGGCGGCGCGATCTCGATAATATCGCCGGCGCCGAAATTGTGGATCGCAACCACACGGCCAAGCGGCGCGTCGGAAGTGGTGACCACGGTGAGCCCGATCAGATCGGCATGGTAAAATTCGTCTTCGTCGGTTGCAGGCAGCTTTTCGCGCGCGACATAAAGCTCGAGGCCGTTGAGGCGCTCGGCCTCCTCGCGGGTGGTGACGCCTTTCAACGTCGCGACCAGATGGTCCTTGGCCTGGCGGGCATGCGTCACCTCGAACTGGTGCGCGCCGTCTTTTGTCCGAAGCGGCCCGTAAGCCTTCACGGCCAACGGGTCTTGCGTAAAAGTCCACAGTTTGACCTCGCCGCGCACGCCATGCGCGGCGCCGATC
>JBATYU010000367.1:0-10991 GCA_049674245.1 Bradyrhizobium sp.
TGATCCGGCTGCCCAAGCTCGGCAGGAAATCTGGCGGCGGCGAGATCATCGTGAAGGATGAAGGGCGGCTGCCGACCGGATCGTTCAAGGCGCGCGGCCTGGTGATGGCGGTGTCGATGGGCAAGGCTCTCGGCATCAAGCACATGGCGATGCCGACCAACGGCAATGCTGGCGCTGCCCTTGCGGCCTACGCAACGAGCTGCGGCATCAGGACCACGATCTTCTGCCCCGCCGATACGCCCGAGGTAAATGTCAGCGAGATCGAACTGCAGGGCGCCACCGTCTATCGCGTCAACGGTCTGATCGACGATTGCGGCAAGATCGTCGGCGAGGGCAAGGCCAAGGCCGGCTGGTTCGATACCTCGACGCTGAAAGAGCCGTATCGGATCGAAGGCAAGAAGACGATGGGGCTGGAGCTTGCCGAGCAGCTCGGCTGGGAGGTGCCCGACATGATCTTCTATCCGACCGGCGGCGGCACCGGGTTGATCGGCATGTGGAAGGCGTTTGCCGAACTGGAGGCGATCGGCTTCATCGGCCCGAAGCGGCCGCGGATGGTGGCGGTGCAGGCGGCCGGCTGCGCGCCGATGGTGCGCGCGTTCGAGAACGGCACCGAGCATGCGCCGCGCTGGGAAGACGCCCATACGATCGCCGCCGGCATCCGTGTGCCGCAGGCGATTGGGGATTTCCTTATCCTGCGCGCGGTGCGCGAGAGCAAAGGTTTCGCCATTGCGGTGAGCGATCAGAAGATTTCTGCCGCGCAGAACGAGGTCGCGCGCGAAGAGGGCTTGCTGCTCTGTCCGGAAGGGGCTGCAACCTATGCCGCCTACAAGCAGAGCCTCGACGATGGTCGGGTTACGAACAACGACCGGGTGATGCTATTCAACTGCGCGACAGGCCTTAAATACCCGTTGCCGAAGGTAGACCGCACGCTCGATCGCTTGAAGCCGATCGACTATGCAAGACTCTAGACGGTGATGTAGCGTTTGGAGAGGATGCGCATGCGTAGAACAGCTCTGGCCGCCTTCATGGCGCTGTTAACATTGAGCGGCGCGGCGGCGGAGAATTATCCGTCGCATCCCATCACCGTCGTGGTGCCGTTTTCCGCAGGCGGTCCGTCGGATGCGATGACGCGAATTCTAGCCGAGCGCATGAAGACGACGCTCGGCGAAGCGATCCTGGTGGAGAATACCACTGGCGCCGGCGGCTCGATCGGCGTCGGCCGCGTCGTGCATTCGCCGCCCGACGGCTACACCATAGGCTTCGGTCATCTCGGCACCCATGTCGCCAATGGCGCGATCTACAAGCTCGGCTACGACCTCGTCACCGATCTCGAGCCGGTGGTGCTGCTGCCGAGCAATCCGATGATCATCGTCAGCAAGAACGCCGTTCCAGCAAAATCGCTGAACGAGCTGTTGGCATGGCTGAAGTCGCGCCCGCAGCCCGCAACTGCTGGCACCGCCGGCGCCGGCTCGGGCAGTCACATCGCTGGCCTCGCCTTCGAAAGCGTGACTGGCATCAAGCTGCAATATGTGCCGTACCGCGGCACCGGGCCTGCGATGAACGATCTCGTCGCGGGTCAGATCGACCTCATCGTCGATCAGCTTTCCAACTCCATCAATCAGGTGCGCGCCGGCACCATCCGCGGCTATGCCGTCACCGACGCCAAGCGCGCCGAGCAGGCGTCCGATATTCCGACCACCGATGAGGCGGGATTGCCTGGGTTACACATGACGTTGTGGTCGGGCTTGTGGGTGCCGAAGGGCACGCCGAAGGAGATCGTGACCAAGCTCAATGCCGCCGCCATCGATGCGCTGAACGATCCCAGCGTGCGTAATCAGCTTGAAAATCTGGGCTTGCAAATGCCGCCTGCCGGCCGGCTGACGCCCGAGGCGCTTGGCGACTGGCAGAAGGCCGAGATCGCCAAATGGTGGCCCGTCATCAAAGCCGCCAACGTCAAGATCGACTGAACGCGCGAGGGTTCGAACCGAGGGTTCTCCGCGCATGTCCCAGATTTGACACAAGGGTTAAAAATGGTTGCCGTAGTGCCACGGATGTTGCGCACCCGCAACAGTTGACGAACATTTGGTGGCCACCGCGGCCGGCTCTTGCTTGCGCCGCTTTTTTGCCACACCCCTCAACGAATGATTTCACAGGGCTTTTTGACCAAGGCGCTCGCGAAGGCGAAGGGATGTTCACTGTTTTCCCTGATCCAACAAAGAGAATGGCTGGGGAAACAAGGTTGCGATGGACGCCAAGACCAACATCAAGAAAAGGCTTCCTAGCCGTCACGTGACGGAGGGTCCGGAGCGGGCGCCGCATCGGTCTTATCTCTATGCCATGGGACTGACGACCGAGCAGATTCACCAGCCTTTTGTCGGCGTTGTGTCCTGCTGGAACGAAGCCGCGCCCTGCAATATTTCGCTGATGCGGCAGGCCCAGGCGGTCAAGAAGGGCGTCGCGTCGGCCGGCGGCACGCCACGCGAATTCTGCACCATCACTGTCACCGACGGCATCGCGATGGGCCATGACGGCATGCGTTCCTCCCTGCCGTCGCGCGAGTGCATCGCCGACTCCGTCGAATTGACCGTCCGCGGCCACGGCTATGATGCGCTGGTCGGGCTTGCCGGGTGCGACAAGTCGCTGCCGGGCATGATGATGGCGATGGTCCGGCTCAACGTGCCCTCGATCTTCATCTACGGCGGCTCGATCCTTCCCGGCAATTTCCGCGGCCAGCAGGTCACGGTGCAGGACATGTTCGAGGCCGTCGGCAAGCATTCAATCGGCGAGATGTCGGACGCCGATCTCGATGAAATCGAGCGGGTGGCGTGCCCGTCGGCTGGTGCGTGCGGCGCACAATTCACTGCTAACACGATGGCGACGGTATCGGAGGCCATCGGGCTTGCCTTGCCGTATTCGGCCGGGGCGCCGGCGCCTTACGAGATCCGCGACGCCTTCTGCACGACAGCGGGCGAAAAGGTGATGGAACTGATCGCCGCCAATACCCGGCCGCGCGACATCGTTACCCGCAAGTCGCTGGAGAACGCCGCCGCCGTGGTCGCCGCCTCCGGCGGCTCGACCAATGCCGGGCTGCATTTGCCGGCCATCGCCAACGAATGCGGCATCAAGTTCGACCTGTTCGACGTGGCGGAAATCTTCAAAAAGACTCCCTATGTCGCGGATTTGAAGCCGAGCGGCCGTTATGTCGCCAAAGACATGTTTGAAGCTGGCGGCATTCCGCTGCTGATGAAGACGCTGCTCGATAATGGTTACCTGCACGGGGATTGCTTGACCGTGACGGGCCGGACGATCGCCGAAAACCTCAAAAGCGTGAAGTGGAATCCGCACCAGGATGTGGTGCGGCCCGCCGACAAGCCGATCACCGTCACCGGCGGGGTCGTTGGCTTGAAGGGAAATCTTGCGCCAGAAGGAGCGATCGTGAAGGTTGCGGGCATCTCGAACCTCAGATTTACCGGTCCAGCCCGTTGCTTCGACCGCGAAGAGGATGCGTTCGAGGCGGTCCAGAAGAAAACCTACCGGGAGGGCGAGGTCCTCGTCATCCGCTATGAGGGACCGCGGGGCGGTCCCGGCATGCGCGAGATGCTCTCGACCACGGCCGCGCTGACCGGGCAGGGCATGGGCGGCAAGATCGCGCTGATCACCGATGGCCGGTTCTCCGGCGCCACCCGCGGCTTCTGCATCGGCCATGTCGGGCCGGAAGCCGCCGTCGGCGGGCCGATCGCGCTGCTCAGAGACGGCGATATCATTGAAATCGACGCCGTGGCCGGGACGCTTGACGTAAAATTGACCAATGCCGAGCTGGCGGAACGTAAAACCAAGTGGGCGCCTCGCGAGACAAAACATACATCGGGTGCGCTCTGGAAATATGCCCAGCAGGTTGGGCCAGCGGTGGCTGGGGCTGTGACCCATCCGGGGAGTGCGCGCGAGAAACAGTGCTATGCGGACATCTGAGCGTATCATCTTTGCGTTGATGTTGGGGGCCGCGCCGCTTGCTGCGCCCGCGCACGCTTTTGATGGCGCCCCGGTCAACCAGGATACGACCATCCCCGTGATTTCGGCGCAGCCCGGTACCGCCGCCGCGCTGAAGAAGTCGGTTGCGCCGGCTGCCGTACCGGACGCTTCGCTCACCGCACTGCAATATGCCGCAGAGGGCGGCCATCCGATCGCGCAATGGAAACTGGGCCGGATGTATGCCGACGGTAACGGCGTCGCCCAAGACGATGTTCGCGCCTTCAAATATTTCAGCCGCATCGCCAGCGCGCACGCCGAGGACAGCCCGTCCGCGCCGCAATCTGTGGTCGTCGCCAACGCCTTTGTCGCGTTGGGACGCTATTACCTGAACGGCATTCCCAATTCGGAGATCAAGTCCGATCCGGAGCGGGCGCGGGAGATGTTCTCCTATGCCGCCTCGTACTTTGGCAGCGCGGACGCGCAATACGATCTGGCCCGGCTCTATCTGAAGACCCCCGATGCGTCGCGGGATGATTTCACCTATGGCGCCCGCTGGCTGGGACTTGCGGCCCAGAAGGGGCAGCATCAGGCGCAGGCCTTGCTCGGCCAGATGCTGTTCAACGGTGACCGGCTGCCGCGGCAGGCCGCGCGGGGGCTGATGTGGTTGACCTTGGCGCGCGACGGCGCCGCCGTGGACGAAGTCTGGATCAAGGAAAGCTACAACCGGGCGTTTGCCAAAGCCTCCGACGACGACCGGGCCATGGCGCTGCAGATGCTCGAGCACTGGGTGCAGGGCAAGCGGGATTGATCTCCACTTGTAGGGTGCGCAAAGGCGTGCTTGCCGTGTCCACCATCCATCGGCAACATGACTCGTGATTGGTGGGCACGCTTCCGCCTTCGCTCTTTGAGCTACGGCGGACAAGTCGCTTTTGCCCGCCCTACGTTTCTGATTTGAATTTCAAACAGCCGAACCGTCATTGCGAGCGAAGCGAAGCAATCCATCTAGCCGTGCAAAGGAAGAATGGATTGCTTCGTCGCGTCGCTCCTCGCAATGACGGATTCCCAATTTTCAGAGACAAGCCCCCATTCCCGCGGCATGATTTGTCCGGGTCTTGCGAGCATCACCCTCGAATAAGAGGGCGCAGGGAATGCCGGATGCCCAATGCACCCGCAGCCTCGCGTGCGAAATAGTAAAGCACACGAGCGTAGTCACTACAGGTACGCCGAACAGTCCGACATTCCCTGCACGATGGGTCGACGGTTTATATTCGTGCTCTCCCGGTGTCCGGGCTTTCTAGTCACCGTCGCTGGCGGATCGACCCGCCAACTTGATCCCAGCGTCGCGAGATCAGGACCACACGATTTCGCCGTACGCATGTGCGTCGCGCGCCTCGCGACACCCACGCGTCCACCGCATCCTGACCCAACGTCCGTGGCGATCGCGCGTGCGCCCCCTCTGTGGGACAGGACGCCCGAATCAGTGCATCTGATTTGCCCGACGGCACAAGCGCGAGGGCGTGCGACAAAGTAACACGACGGGCAATTTTCGCATGACGGCTATGTGCAAATTGCCCGTCGTGCAAAATCAGCAACACATCTACGCGGCCTCCAAATCGAGATCCGCCCACACCGGCACATGGTCCGACGGTTTTTCCCAGGCCCGGACGTAGCTATCGATCCCGACATCGATGAGACGATCCGACGCCTGCGGCGATAACAACAAATGATCGATCCGCAATCCCCAGTTCTTTTGCCAGGCGCCGGCCTGATAATCCCAGAACGTGTACTGGCCGGGCGCATCGTTGACCGCGCGCAATGCGTCGGTAAGGCCGAGGCCGAGCAGCGACTGGAAGCTTTCGCGGGTGGTTGAGCGGAACAAGGCGTCTTCGACCCAGGCTGCCGGATTATGGACGTCCTCAGGATTTGGAATGACGTTGAAATCGCCGGCCAAGACGAGCGGCTCTTCGGTCTTGAGCCGCTCCTTCGAATACTCGAGAAGCCGCGACATCCAGCCGAGTTTGTAGGGGTATTTGTCTGTTCCGACCGGGTTGCCATTGGGCAGATAAAGGCATGCGATCCGCAACACGCCCTTTTTCAGCGTGACCACGCCTTCGAGAAACCGAGCGTGAGCATCTTCGTCGTCGCCGGCGAGGCCGGACTTGGTTTCGTCGAACGGCAGTTTCGACAACAGCGCGACGCCGTTGAAGGTCTTTTGGCCGTGGGTGACGACGTTGTAGCCGAGCGCCTCGAGCTCAAGCCGCGGAAACGCCTCGTCGACGCATTTGATTTCCTGCAGGCACACGATGTCGGGCGAGCAATCCTTCAGCCAGGTCAGGAGGTGCTCAAGCCGTTGCCGGATCGAATTGACGTTCCAGGTGGCGATGCGCATGCGAAGGTGTCCCGGCGGAAAGCCACATAGATCGATTTCAGGTGGAGAGTTTTAAATCGAAAAGCTGGTGCCGCAACCGCAGGACGCCGTCGCATTCGGGTTGTTCACACGAAACGACGCGCCGATCAGGTCGTCGACGAAATCGACCTCGGACCCGGCCAGAAAGGGCACGGAGGCGGGATCGACCAGCACCACCGCGGCGTCGCGCGCAACGACGAGATCGTCCTCGGCCTGGGCGCGATCGATGTCGAATTTGTACTGGAAGCCGGAGCAGCCGCCGCCCTCGACGCTGATGCGCAGCTTGGCGCCATCCCCCTCGCTCTTGAGGATTTCGCCAATGCGGCGGGCAGCCCGCTCGCTGATGGTGACGGCCGTGGTCATGAAAAGATCTCCAATAACCCGCGTCATGCCCAATTCATTTGGTATCCCGCGCACTCCATAGTTAAGTGCGCAGTCGCGCAGAATCAAATGGATAAGGACGAAAAATACCGTGTCGGTCGGAATGGCTGCCCCTCGCGCGCCCTATGCCTGCGACCCCGACGAGAGCCGGGGGCGGCTGTTTGAGGAGCCGCCCAGCAAGACCCGCAGCCCGTTCCGGCGCGATTGCGACCGGGTGATCCATTCCACTGCCTTTCGCCGCCTCAAGCACAAGACCCAGGTGTTCGTATTCCACGAGGGCGATCACTACCGCACCCGGCTGACCCACTCGCTCGAAGTAGCGCAAATTGCCCGCGCGCTCGCCCGCCAGCTCGGCCTCGATGAGGATCTGACGGAGACGCTGGCGCTGGCCCATGACCTCGGCCATCCGCCGTTCGGCCATGCCGGCGAGCGCGCGCTCGACGCCTGCCTGGACGCGCATGGCGGCTTTGATCACAACGCCCAGACGCTGCGCGTGTTGACCGCGCTGGAACATCGTTACCCCGAATTCGATGGCCTCAACCTGACCTGGGAATCGCTGGAAGGCGTCGTCAAGCATAACGGCCCGCTGACCGATCGGAGCGGAGCGCCGATCGGGCGGTACCGCGATCGCGGCGTGCCAATCGGCATCGCCGAATACGTCAAGAGCTACGACCTCGAGCTGTGGAGCTTTGCCTCGCTGGAGGCGCAGGTCGCCGCGATCGCCGACGACATCGCCTATGACGCGCACGACATCGATGACGGCCTACGCGCCGGTCTGTTTGCGGTCGACGATCTCAAGGTCATGCCGCTGGCCGCCGAAATCATCGCCGAGATCGGCGAAGACTATCCCGGTCTCGACGAGGTCAGGCGCGGCGCCGAATTCGTGCGCGAATTGATCTCCTATCTGATTTCGGCCGTGTTCTCGGAAGCGGTAAAACGCCTGCAGGCCGCGCAGCCGCGATCGGCCCCAGACGTACGCCGCAAAGCGCGGGCCCTGATCGCGTTCCCGCCCGAAGTCGCGCAGGAAGAGGCCGAGATCAAGGCATTCCTGAAACTGCACATGTACCGCCATTCGCGGGTGATGCGGGTGATGGGGGAGGCCGAGCAGATCTTGTTCGATCTGTTCGCGCGCTATCAAGAAAACCCGCGCGATCTCCCGGCCGAATGGCTGGAGGGCGCAAAGGCCGAGACCGAAGCCGAGCGCGCCCGGCGGATCGGCAATTTCATCGCCGGGATGACCGACCGTTTCGCTATGATCGAGCATCAAAGGCTTTTTGACTCGACCCCGGATTTGCGTTAGGCGGCGGCCGAGGTACCTAAGAAAATGGCCGACAAACCCATCTCGCAACACCTTTTTGCCGACGTGCTGGCGCGCGTGCATGCGGTCTGCGGCGCGCTCGCGCGCGAGGGCAATTGGCCCGCCGGCATGGATTTCGCGCGCGTCGTGGTCGAGCCACCGCGCGATGCCGGCCATGGTGATATGGCCAGCAACGCCGCAATGGTGCTCGCCAAGGAGGCCAAGGTAAAGCCACGCGATCTTGCCGATCAGATCGCCGCCAAATTGCGCGCCGATGAGTTGATCGCCTCCGTCGATGTCGCGGGTCCCGGCTTCATCAATCTGACCCTGAAGCCAAAGGCCTGGGCGAACGAGCTGCGCACGCTGCTGCGCGAGGGCGCCTCCTACGGCAGCAGCGCGATCGGCACCGGCGAGAAGGTCAACGTCGAATATGTTTCGGCCAATCCGACCGGCCCGATGCATGTCGGCCATTGCCGGGGCGCGGTGTTCGGCGATGCGCTGGCAAGCCTCTTGGCCTTCGCCGGCTACGACGTGGCACGCGAATATTACATCAACGATGCCGGCGCCCAGGTCGACGTGCTCGCGCGCTCGGCGCACCTGCGCTATCGCGAAGTGCTCGGCGAGAATATCGGCGCCATTCCGGAAGGGCTTTATCCCGGCGACTATTTAAAGCCGGTCGGGCAGGCGCTCGCGGCCGAGCACGGCGACAAGCTCAAGACGATGCCGGAAAACGCGTGGCTGCCGATCGTGCGCGACAAGGCTGTTGCGATGATGTTGGAAGAGATCAAGGGCGATCTCGCCGCGCTCAACATCAAGCAAGATGTTTTTTTCTCGGAACGCTCGCTGATCGAAACGGGCAACAACAAGGTCGCCGCGACCATCGATTTCCTGCGCTCCAAAGGCGACGTCTATGAAGGGCGTCTGGCGCCGCCAAAGGGCGGTCCGATCGAGGATTATGAGGATCGCGAACAGACCCTGTTCCGCGCCACCGCCTATGGCGATGATGTCGATCGTCCGCTGCTCAAGTCGGACGGCAGCTATACTTATTTCGCCTCCGACATCGCCTATCACAAGAACAAGTTCGATCGCGGCTTCCGCGACCTCGTCGACGTCTGGGGCGCCGACCACGGCGGCTATATCAAGCGCGTGCAGGCCGCCGTGAAGGCCGTCACCGGTGGAAAGGCAACGCTCGATGTGAAGATCGTGCAGCTCGTCAAGCTGCTGCGCAATGGCGAGCCGGTGAAGATGTCGAAACGATCGGGCGATTTCGTCACCTTGCGCGAAGTGGTTGACGAAGTCGGCTCGGATGCCGTGCGGTTCATGATGCTGTTCCGCAAGAACGACGCGGTGCTGGATTTCGACCTCGCCAAGGTGATCGAGCAGTCCAAAGACAATCCAGTGTTCTATGTCCAGTACGGCCATGCGCGCGGGCATTCGATTTTCAAGAACGCGCGGGAAGTGCTTTCGGATCTGCCGGAGGAGGGGACTGCGCGGGCGGCCTATCTTGAAAAAGCCGCGGTCGAGCGGCTGACCGCGCCGGAGGAACTCGAGCTGCTCAAGCGGCTGGCGCTCTATTCCCGGACGGTGGAGGCGGCTGCTTCGGCACATGAGCCGCACCGAATCGCTTTTTATCTATATGATCTTGCCAGCGAATTTCATGCGCTATGGACAAGGGGGCGCGATTTGCCCTATTTACGCTTCATTATCAATAATGATGCAGACCTAACACAGGCGCGACTGGCGATGGTTCAGGGCGTCGTCTCGGTTCTGGCATCGGGGCTGGCCATTCTGGGCGTTAACGCCCCGACCGAGATGCGGTAAGTAAGCATAAACAAGGGTGACGGCACTCACGAACGGGGATTTGTGAGGGCATCTGGCAAGGGCCAATTCGTTGCTAGTAGCGGGTTGGCGCCTCCCGAAGGGGATGCATCATCACGATGGCTGATCGATATCAGGACAGGCCTTTTACCGCCGATGACGACAGGGGTGAGAGCGATCCCTTGGCGGAGCTCGCGCGGCTGATTGGCCAGACCGAAGCGTTCGCTACCGTTGGCCGCGCCAACCCGAAGGCGCAGCCACGAAACGCTCCTGCAGCCGATCCCTATCAGCATCAGCCGCCGCCGCAAGCGGAGAACAGCCCTCCCGCGGGTCCGCCGCCATGGATGCAACGCGCCAACCGGCAGGAAATCAACAAGCCGGTCTACAACGAGCCAGTCTACAACGAGCCAGTCTACGACGAGCCAGAGCCCGAGCCGGATGATCAGCAGCCGAGCCCGGTGCATCCGCTGCATCGCTATGCGGCCCAGCATCAGCAGGCGGCGCCCGAACAGGACTATCACGAACAGCAATTCGACGATCGTGAAGGCGAGGTCGACCCGTCGCGTTATGACGACGCGCTGTACGGCCAGATCGCATCCGGCACTCCGGATGATCAGCGCGAGCCGGCCTATCCGGACGATCCCTACGCCTATCAGGATGGCTATGAGGATGGTGCGGACGATCAAGGCGAGAAGCGCCGCGGCGGCATCATCACGTTGGTGGCAGTGCTGGCGCTTGCGGTGATCGGCACCGGCGCCGCGTTTGCCTATCGCAGCTATGTCGCATCGCCGCGCAGCGGAGACCCGCCGGTCATCAGGGCCGACAACAGTCCAACCAAGATCGTGCCGTCGCCCGCCGATCTTATCAGCAAGACGCCGGACCGCATGCCGGCCGGCGATGGGACCGAGAAGATCGTTCCGCGTGAAGAGGCGCCGGTCGACATCAATGGCAGGGCCGGCGGCGGTCCCCGCGTGGTGTTCCCGCCGCTGAACCCGAACGGCAACCCGCCCTCGGTTGCGAGCGTGGCCCCGAACAATGCGCCGCTCGCAAGCGCCGGCCCCGTACCGTCCAACGGGACGCTGCCGAACAACGAGCCGCGCAAGATTAAGACCTTAATGG
>JBATYU010000368.1:0-3456 GCA_049674245.1 Bradyrhizobium sp.
GTCCACGCGCGCCGCCATTTTTCCTGAGTGCGCGGACGAGCTCGATGAGCGCTTGGGCTGCGTGGTTTCCGCGCGCGAACAGCGCGGCGTCAGGTGCGGGAACCCCGGTCGCGGCAGATGCCGTCGCCGCCCCGTAGTCGCCGAGCCACGACATGATATCGCCGTACCGCTCGCGCGGGATGCCAAGCAATTGTGCGGTCACCTGCACCGGCAACGCGAACATGTCTTGTTCTCGTCCAGCGGCAGCCCAAGCTCGGCCTCGAGCTCGGCCGCCCGTGCCCGGGCCAGATCGGCCACAGTGCCCAGATCGAGGCCGCGCAAGGCCGCGGCAACCGCGATCTTCAGCCGGCCTCGTATCTCGTCATTCCGAATACGCACAAGGCGGCCAAAAATCTCCGCCATCGGCCCGGCGCGGATGGCGGTGGGGACAGGGTCGCCCGGAGGACGCGTGAGGCAAAAATCGCTGGTCAGCACCTCGTTGACCGCAGCTGCGCTGGCGACAACCCACCATCCGTTCACCTCGTCGCGGAATACCGGCTGCTCGCGGGCGAGACGCCCGTAATATGGATACGGATTTGGATGCGGTGGTGCGGCGCGAACATGCGGTGGATCGGCCGCAATAGTCTGTGTTGCCGTCATGACTGATGTCCTTTATTCGGCCTAGCAGCCCAACCGTCCTTGCGCGTTTCTATGGAGCTTGCGGCGGCATTGTCCAAGTCAAAATGCCTTCCGGACCAAGTTTATCTTAGGCAAATGAAGAATACTTCGATGGGTATCGAAGCATCATGTGCGGCGGCACGATCATCGGCGGGCCCGCCGAGCAGGCTGCGGGTAGCATTGCGGCGTTGCCGGGCCCGGCCTACATGATCGTCAGGAAATATCGCACGGGCAGGCAGAGTCATGAAATCCGTCGTCATCACCGGGGCGTCGACCGGTATCGGCTGGGCCACAGCAAAACTTCTGCTCGATCGCTCCTTTCGCGTGTTCGGCAGCCTGCGCAAAGCGGCCGATGCGGAGCGGCTCAAGAGCGAATTCGGCGCCAATTTCACCCCGCTGATGTTCGACGTCACCGATGAGGCTGCGGTGCTGGCGGCGGCGCGCGAAGTCCGCGCGGCGCTGGGCGGCGAGACGCTCTCGGGCCTCGTCAACAATGCCGGCATCGCGGTTGCGGGACCGGTGCTCGAACTGTCGGCGGACGAATTCCGCCGCCAGATGGACGTCAATGTGATCGGGCCGATCATCGCCACCCAAGCTTTCGGCCCGCTGCTCGGGTCCGATCCGTCGCTGAAGGGGCCGAAGGGGCGGATCGTGATGGTCTCTTCGGTGGCAGGTAAGAACGGCAACCCGCTGATGTCGGCGTATTCGGCGTCCAAGCATGCGATCGAGGGACTGTCGGAAAGCCTGCGCCGCGAGTTGATGCTGTTCGGCATCGACGTCGTCATCATCGCGCCGGGTGCGGTGAAAACCCCGATCTGGGGCAAGGCCGAGGAGATCGACGTTTCGCCCTATAGGAATTCGCCGTTTTTCCCGGCGCTGGAAAGAATCCGCAAATTCATGCGGCAGCTTGGCGAAAATGGATTGCCGCCGGAAAAAATCGCGGAGCGGATTTTCGAGGCGCTGACGTTGCCGAGCCCAAAAGTGCGCTACCAGATCACGCCGGATCCGATGCGGCACGTGATCACATCGGTGCTGCCGAAGCGTATGGTCGACAAGATCATCGCCAAACGTCTCGGCCTGATGCCGCCGGCGTGAAATGTGGGGGACATTGATCGCGGTTGCTTCGATACGCGCGGACCGGACTTTTCGATGACGACGATCGGAAAGAACAATGCGGAATTGACGCAGCTCGCGAATCAGGCGTTACGAAGCGAGCCGGGATGCGAAACGGCGCGCATCCCCGGTCTCTACGGATTGCCGGATGTCCGCCAAGGTCGAAACTGGGAAATCCCGAACGTCATCCTTGGGGACAGTCTCATCAGTGACGTCGACAGGGCGGTCCTCGCCCTTCACCACCGGCTTGGCCGACAATTTCATTTGCTGGTCGACTGAGGCCGCTATCCTGCTTGCAGCGCGCGCCGTTGGCTTCGACGCCATCGCGATCATCAGCAACGCGAACACCGCGAGCATCGGAATGAGGAACAGCGCGTAAAGCGGCATGTCGGGTACGCGCTTGCCGACGGAAATCGAAAACTGCAGCAACAAATGATAGCCGCCGGTCAGCATGCTCGCTTTACAGGCGCCCGGAAGTTGGCCTTCGCGCATACCAAATTAGGCCTGCCCCAACGAGCACGCTCGCAATTCCGTAAACAACAAACTCACTGTGTCCGTCCATGGCCGGGTTACTGGGCCATGGGAACAATAGCGTTCCTTGGCCGAACCAATGCAAGCCGAGCAGTATAAGAAGGACGCCAACCACAATTATTATGATCTTCATGGAATGCCTTTCGCTAATCTGGCCGAGCCCACGCCGCTAGGCGATCATATTCATCTGCTGATGCACTGAGGCCACTACCCAGCCTGGAGCGCGCGCACCGTCGGCTTCGACGCCATCGCGATCATCCGCAACGCGAACACCGCGAGCAGCGGAATGAGAAACAGTGCGTAAAGCGGCATGTCGGCTACGCGCTTGCCGAAGGATATCGAAAACTGCACCAACAAATAATAGCCGCCGGTCAGGTGCAGCATGCGCGAGGCGCGCGCGCCGAGCGCGCTTGCGGTGCGGTCGAACGATGTCGCCGTCATCGCGACGATGAAGGCATAACCGATGCCGCCGAAAATGTAGGACGCGATGCTGGTGGCGGCCGCGTAGCCTGCGGGGTCCATGACGGCGAAAGCCGCGATCGCAAGGGCGTGCAGGCCATGCGAGGCCGCAAAGGTCACGCCGAGATAGCGGCGGTTGCGGCGCTGCCACCTGGTCCATGCATTGGGCCACAGCTTTGCCATCGCGGCGGCGCCAAACGCCAGGCAGAAGGAGACGAGCGAGGTTCGCGCGGTGAAGCGGACCACCATGCGGATGCCCTCGACCTCGAACTGCCGCATGCCGGCGATCCAGACGCACAAGGGCAATCAGGGTCAGCGTGAGCACGGCGAATAGCCGCCAGCCTTCGAACCAGGTTTGACGATGCCATGTCGTGATGTGCTCTGCCATGATGTGCTCCCCAGCTGATGTAATCATCAGTTACATATGCTGGCCGCGACCGGTCAACTGGTGTAATCGATGCTTACATTCACAAGCGGGTGATGCTAAGAACATGGCCCGGAAAAGCATGCCCTCGGGCTGTGACCCGATGGGTGGGTACCGTTTTCCGAACAAGGTCATGCTCAGACAACAGATCTTATGCCCGCATCCGCGAAACCGAAGCAGCGGCCCTCGCGCCGCCCGCCGGCGCCAAAGCCCTATCACCATGGCGACCTCCGCCGGGTCCTGATCGACGCCGCGCTGCAACTGGTCGGCGA
>JBATYU010000369.1:0-10895 GCA_049674245.1 Bradyrhizobium sp.
GGCTCGAGCTCTACACCAGTGATTACTTCACCGGGGATCACGATCACGCACCGACGCGCTGGTCGCTGAAGGATCCGCGGCGACAGACGCTGTGGGGTGCACCCGCGCCGCGCTCCTGGTTCGAGCAGGGATCGCCGTTTCCGGGACAGAAAGTGCGTGACCCTCTGTTCGCCGCCGACGTCACGATCGCGGACTAGGATTGGCCGCAATGAAACATCTCGCAGTCATTATCAGTTTGGCGTTATCCACGATGACAACAACTCAAGCCTCCGAACTCAAGCTCATTGCCGGCGGGTCCCTAGCGGGCTTGTTTGGCGAAATCGGCCCGCAGTTCGAGAAGGCCTCCGGCCACAAGCTATCCATCCACTTCGATTCCACGCCGAATATCATAGCCCGCGTCAATTCGGGCGCGGCTTTCGATGTAGCGGTGGTGCCCGTCGACGTCTTCAAGGACGCGGCCGCGAAGGGCCGCTTCGCTCCCGGACCGACGATCGACATCGCCCGCGTCGGCTATGGTGTCATCGTGCGTGCCGGTGCGCCCAAGCCCGACATATCCACGCCTGATGCCTTCAAGAAGGCCCTGCTCGATGCAAAGTCGATCGCCTCGGTGCCGGCGAGCGCGGCCGGCGCCTATATCGCCAAGGTTTACGAGCGCCTCGGCATCGGCGAGGACATGAAGGCCAAGACCAGGGTGCAATCGGGTCCGACCGCGATCGCGCCGGCCGTCGCCAAGGGCGAGGCTGAACTCGGCATCTTCCTTACCAACGTATTCAACGCTGCCGGCGTCGAACTCGTCGGCCCGTTCCCGGCCGATCTGCAGCAGGAACTGCTGTTCGCTTCGGCAATTGCTGCCGATGCCAAAGAGACCGACGCCGCCCAGGCCCTTATCGATTACTTGAAGACACCAGCGGCGACCGCGGCGATCAAGGCCGCCGGCATGACGCCAGGCTGAGCAGGAAAGTCTTGTAAAACTCGCAAGCGATTGGACCAAACATGACCTCGATGACCGGCGGCGAAGCGATCGTAAGCGGCCTTGTCGCCCACGGCGTCAACACGGTGTTTGGGCTGCCCGGCGCGCAAATCTACGGCCTGTTCGATGCCTTCCAGCAGGCGCAGTTGAAGGTGATCGGGGCGCGGCACGAACAGGCCTGCGGCTACATGGCCTATGGTTATGCGCGCTCCACCGGCAGGGTCGGCGTATTCAGCGTGGTGCCCGGTCCTGGCGTGCTCAACGCCGGCGCTGCGCTCTTGACGGCGTTCGGATCGAACGAGCCGGTGCTTTGCCTCACCGGGCAAGTGCCGACGGCGTTCCTCGGCAAGGGCCGCGGCCATCTGCACGAGATGCCGGATCAGCTCGCGACGCTGCGGACATTCGTGAAATGGGCCGAGCGCATCGAATATCCGGATGTTGCGCCGGCCATGGTCTCGCGCGCCTTCCAGGAAATGCTGTCAGGCCGCCGCGGGCCGGTATCGCTGGAAATGCCCTGGGACGTCTTCACGCAACGCACGGAGGTCGGCCCATCAAGACCGTTCGATCCGTTTCCGCCGCCGCAACCCGATCCCGATCACATCAAATCCGCCGCCGCGCTGATCGCAGCCTCCAGGACACCGATGATCTTTGTCGGCAGCGGCGCGATCGATGCGCGCGAGGCAATCCTCGAGCTGGCCGAATTGATCGACGCGCCGGTGGTGGCGTTCCGCAGCGGCCGCGGCATCGTCTCCAATGCGCACGAGCTTGGGCTGACGATGGCCGCAGCCTACCGGCTGTGGCCAAAGACCGATCTGATGATCGGGATCGGCACCCGCCTCGAACTGCCGACCATGACGCGCTGGCCCTATCGCCCCGATGGCCTGAAATCGGTGCGTGTCGATATCGACCCGTCGGAAATGCGCCGCTACACGCCCAATGTCGCGGTGGTCGCGGATGCCAAGGCGGGGACCGGCGACTTGCTCGCGGCAGTGAGAAAGGCCGGCTACAAGAAGACCAGCGGCCGCCGCGCGGCGATCCGTGAAGCTAGCGCTGCCGCGCATGAGGAAATCCAAAGGGTTCAGCCGCAGATGGCGTATCTGAACATTTTGCGCGAAGTGCTGCCGCACAACGCCATCGTCACCGACGAGCTGTCGCAGGTCGGCTTTGCCTCCTGGTACGGCTTTCCGATCTATGAGCCGCGCACCTTCATCACCTCGGGCTATCAGGGTACGCTGGGCTCGGGCTTTCCCACCGCGCTCGGCGCCAAGGTGGCACATCCGGACACCCCGGTGGTTGCGATCACCGGAGACGGCGGCTTCATGTTCGGTGTGCAGGAACTTTCGACCGCCGTGCAGTTCAAGATCGGCGTGGTGACGCTGGTGTTCAACAACAATGCTTACGGCAATGTGCGGCGCGACCAGCGCCAGCGTTTCGATGGGCGCGTCGTGGCTGCCGACCTCGTCAATCCGGACTTTGTCAAACTCGCGGAATCGTTTGGCGTTGGAGCTGCGCGCGTGACTTCCCCTGATCATTTCCGTCCCGCCCTGGAAAACGCGCTGGCCGATGGCGGTCCTTATCTGATCGCAATCGAGGTACCCCGGGATTCGGAAGTAACGCCGTGGACCTTCATCCATCCGGCAAAGCCGTGACGTCGTTCCGGGGCGCGCGCCAGCGCGAACCCGGAATCCATAACCACCATCGGGAGTATGGATTCCGGGCCTGCGCCAAGAGCCGCATCTACGATGTGCAATTGCACATCGGAGAATGACGACGGAGATAATCTAAGCGGTGCGCGCTCTCTGCATGCCCTGCTGCATCCTCGCGGCCGCGATCACCAGAAGGCCGCAGCCTGCGACCGACCAGCAGGCCACCGGCGCCCAATGCAACAGCGGCGCGTATTCGGGCAGCTTCTGCAATCCGCCCGCGACCGCCGCCATCCGTGCAAACGTCGCTAGCGCCAGCGCGGAAAACACCAGCGCCTGCGACCCCGTAGCCGAGCATGGCGAGCGCCGACAGGAACGGGATCCGCGGCTTGGCGCAATGGTTGCCGAGCAAGGTCAGCGGCGGCGCGCGCAGCGCCGACGATGTGATCGACCAGACCACGATCAGCGCAATGAGCCAGGTTTGCGCGTTCTTGCCCACGCCGGCGACAAACGGCAGTGCTACGAACGCGGCGCACGACAGCCCGGTCAATAGACCGACGAACAGGCCGAGCCGGCCGACGAACGGCGCGATCTTGTCGGCGGCGGCACCCATCACGGTATCGGTGATAGTGAAGATCGCCTGGTCCAGCATCAGGATCAGGATCACGGCTGACGGCGCGATCCCTACGTCTGCGGCAAGTTTCGGCAGATAAATGACATAGGTAGTCCAGCCCAGCGTGAACACCAGTTGCAGGATTGCGAGATAAAGCCCGGTGCGATTGGCGCCGGTGCCGATCTCGGCGTCGTCGAATTCCGTCGTGGTCATGGCGTGAGCATAGACCAGACGAAACTTGGATGGGAAGCAGCTAAACTAGTGTCAATGCGCCTTGCGGAAGGTCAGGTTGATGCGCCGGCGGCCGAGCACCATGTGCTCACCATCCGCAAGCGGCGCGACACCGTGAAAGAACAGCCGCGACGGTCCGCCCCACACCACGATGTCACCGTGTTCAAGCCGATATCGCCGCGGCTTGTTGGCGCGTTTCAGCCCGCCGAACAGGAAGATCGCGGGCAATCCGAGCGACACCGAGACGATGGGGTTTTCGAAATCGCGCTCGTCCTTGTCCTGATGCAGCGACATCCGCGCGCCCGCCTGGTAGCGGTTGATCAGACATGCGTCGGGCGAGAATCCGTCGAAGCCCGCCTCGGCGGCCGCCTGTCCGGCCAGTTCGCGAAAGGCTGATGGCATTGCGGGCCATGGTTTTCCGGACTCCGGATCGATGGCGTCGTAGCGATAGCCCGAGCGATCGGTGATCCAGCCCGCATTGCCGCAATTGGTCATCGCCACCGACATCTGATGTCCGCCCGGCGTTACCATGTGGCGGAACGGCGCTTGCGCGGCAATGTCGCGCAGCGCTGCGATCAGATCGCGCTCGATCGGCCGCGCGAAACCGCGTAGCAGCATCGCGCCATCCGCGATCCGTTCCGGAACAGGGCCGACATCGCTCAAGCTATCAAACAAATCAGCAGTCATTTCGCATCGTGAAAAATCACGCCGACGGTATGACGGTGGCCGGAGCGTAACCGGCTGACGCCATGACGCAGATTAACGCGATAGGCCCCGCGCGTCCCCTGCACCGGGCGGTGATGCACAGCAAAGGCGACCGCATCGCCTTGGCCGAGCGGCACCACTTCGGGGCGCGACTGCATGCGCGGGCGCTGCTCAGTCAGCACGAATTCGCCGCCGGTGAAATCGCGGCCCGGCTCCGACAAGAGGATCGCGACCTGCAGCGGGAACACATGCTCGCCGTAGAGGTCCTGATGCAGGCAATTGTAGTCGCCGGGTCCATATTGCAGCAGCAGGGGTGTGGGACGGATCTGGCCCGCTTGATGGCAGCGTTTCAGGAACGCCTCGTGGCGTTCGGGGTAGCGGATGTCGATGCCCATCGCCTCGTTCCAGCGATTGGCGGTACCTTGCAGCCGCGCATAAAGCGCCGGCCGCAGCTGTGCGATCAAATCGGGCAGCGGATAGGCAAAATATTTGTATTCGCCGCGGCCAAAGCCGTGGCGTCCCATCACGATCCGGCTGCGAAAATGCGCATCATCGCCATAGAGCGCGGCCAGCACGCGGCACTCATCCGGCGTCAGCAGGCTCTTGAGGACCGCGCAGCCTTGCGCGTCGAGATCGTCAGTCGCTTGCGCCCAATCGATCGCATCGACGCGCGCGGCGAGGTCGGACATGGGACGGATGATGTTTTTCGCGGTTGCTCTCATGGTTGCGAATTTCGCAGATCGGTTCGACTTGCACCACCCGATTTCCGGGGGTTGATTTTTTCCCCGTCATTCCGGGGCGATGCCAACGGGTCGCGCGAATGCGCGCCCGATGAGCGGCTCCGCATCGAACTACGATGCGCAATTGCGCATCGGAGAATCTCGAGATTCCGGGTTCGTTTCGCTTCGCTACACGCCCCGGAATGACGGCGGTGTGGCTACAGCTATCCCAGCATCGGCAGCGCGATGACGTCGTAGCCGTGGCGGATGACGCGCTTCAGAACAGGATCCTCAAGCTCATACTCAAACCGGTCCGCGGGACGGATCCCGCCCATGGCCGCAAAGGTGCCGCCATACATGGCGCAACCATCCGGCAATTTCCCGTCCTTGAAACCGCGTGCGAGCAATTCCTTGACCGGCAGCATGGCATCCAACGTGCCCTCCTGGTACAGCCCGCGCTTACCCTCGATCCATGCAAACGCGCGCAGGATCATCCGGTCCCAATGGCCGATGACGTCTTCCAGTTCCCACAATTCCGGCGCGATCGACTTGTCGCACATCTGCTTGGAAACCGTGACGCTGTAGCTTTCGACCTTGCGATCGGTATGGTCGGAACCGCAGCCGACAAAGATGCGGCCTTGCCAGCCGATCAGCACGAACTCGACCTCGCCGCTGGAATCTCCGCCGCAGACTTCGATGCTGTCGGCCATCGTCAGCCGCCGCGCCGCGACCCGATAATAGATCGGCGTCGTCGCAGGCCGCGCGATGCCGATGGCCTCGAGTTCGGCGATGTGCTTGTCGCGCGCAACGGGATCGCGCCCGGTCCAGCCGGCGATGACGGCCTGATCGATCGGCAGGGTCAGCGGCGTCGGTGCGCCCTTGTCGTCGATGGTGAAGGTAAGATCAAACACGGATGGCCCCCTCGATTCCGGCGGCGAGCTCGAAGATGCGGCGATCCGATCCGCCCGATGCCGCCAGCATCATCCCGACCGGTACGTCGCCCTCGCGATGGGCGGGAAGCGAAATCGCGCAGCCGTCGACCATGTTGATCAGCAGGCAGTTGCGCAAGGACCGCAGGTTGGCCGCGGCAAAAGCCTTGTCGTCGGCGAGATCGGCAATGCGTGGCGGCGTGTTGGCGGTGGTCGGCATCACCAGCGCGTCATAGGGCGCAAGCCGCGCATTGGTGCGCGCGATCAGCGAACGACGTGCGATGACGAGGTCGACATAGTCGGCGGCGCTGAGGGCTTGGCCGCGCAGGATGCGCACGCGGACGCGGGGATCGTATATGTCGCCCTTGCTGGCGAGCAGATAGCGATGCCAGGCATAGCTTTCCGCCGCGGAAAATCCGCCCTTGGCGTTCATGACGCCGACGTCGTGGAATTCCGGCACCTCGACGCGTTCGATCAGCGCGCCCTGCCGCGACAGCGTCTCCAGCGCGCGCTCAAAGATCTTCGCCACCACCTCGTCGAGATCGTCGAGCACAACCGTGGCCGGCACCGCAAGCCGCATGCCCTTGATGGGACGCGACGTCAGCGGGAGGATCGGCTCGGCAGCGAGCACCGCATCGAGCACCGCGCAGCAAGCGACCGAGTTTGCCAGCGGCCCAAAACTGTCGAGCGAGAATGACAACGGCACGCCGCCGTCGAGCGGCACGCGGCGCTGCGTCGGCTTGAAGCCGACGATGCCGTTATAGGCCGCGGGAATCCGGCAGGAGCCGCCGGTATCGGTGCCGAGCGCGCCATACGCCATGCGATCGGCGATTGACACCGCCGCGCCCGATGACGAGCCGCCGGGCACATGGCCCTCTTTCCGGTTCCAGACGGACTTCGGCGTGCCGAAATGCGGATTGATGCCGATGCCGGAATAGGCGAACTCGGTCATGTTGGTGCGGCCGATCACGATAAAGCCGGCCTGGCGCAGCCGCGCTACCACGGGCGCATCGGCCTCTGCCGGCGCAGAATCTTCCAGCGCCCGCGAGCCGGCGCGCGTCACCTGGCCCCTGATGTCGAACAGATCCTTGATCGAGACCGGAATGCCGGCAAACGGCGATGGCGCGGCATTGGCTTTGCGCAGATGGTCCATCGCGTCGGCGGCCGCGACAGCCGCTTCCCTGTCGACATGGATGAAGGCGCGCTCACCCTCGCCTGCGGGGTCGGCGATCCTGGCAAGGCATTGCTCGACCAGTTTGCGGGCGGAGGTAGCGCCGCAGGCAAGATCGGCGGCCAGCTGCGCAAGTGTGGGGTTCGGCATGATTGTTCTCTTGATTATTTGTCGCCCAAGGATGCCTCGATTTCCAGATCGAGCAAGGCCGAACTTAAGGATTTGCCATGCGCGTCGAGCGCAAGGGAGCGCGTCACGCCGCCGCCGAGCGTCCCCGTCATGACGAAATTCAACGCCGAAATGTTGGGCAGTTCATAACGAACCATCTCGCCTTCGACAACGCCTGTGAAATGCGCCTTCACCCGTTCGCTGCTGACCTGCGCAAGCAGCAACGGATAGTGTTTTGCTTCATAGGCGATCACAGTGCGGCGGAATATGCGCCATGCGCAAGAGGTGGCTGGACCGTTGACGTCCGGCCGTCCAATGTCGCGTCAGGATCGTCAAGGGAGGAATTGCCGATATGGCCGAAGCCACGCGCGCGCGACCGAAACCGACACCCGAGACCCAGCATTTCTGGGATGGCACGCGGGCGAATGAATTGCGGTTGCAGCGCTGCGATGCCTGCGCCAATGTCTATTTCCCGCCGCGCCCGTTCTGTCCCGCCTGCGGCGGCCGCAAGGTCAGCGTGTTCAAGGCGAGCGGCAAGGGCAAGCTGTACAGTTATGTCATCCATCACCGGCCCGCGCCCGGCTTCACGCCACCCTATTCGATCGCCGTGGTGGAGCTGGACGAAGGCCCGCGGATGATGAGCAATATCGTCGATTGCCCGCAGACGCCGGAGGCGCTCGAGCTCGATATGAGGCTCGAAGTCGCGTTCGAAAAGCTCGACGACAAGATCACCCTTCCGATGTTTCGCCCAGCGAAGGGTTAAGCACCATGCGCAGGAACCAGGTTGCCATCGTCGGCGCGGCCGAGACCACAGAGCTCGGCGTTATTCCCAATACGTCGCAGATCCAGTTGCATGCGGATGCGGCGCTGAACGCAGTCGCGGATGCCGGGCTGAAATTGTCCGACATCGACGGCTTTGCCACCGCGGTCGAGACGCCGCAGCAGATCTGCCATTACCTCGGCATCACGCCGACCTGGGTCGACGGTACTTCGGTGGGCGGTTGCTCCTTCATGCTGCATGTCCGCCATGCGGCGGCCGCGATCGAAGCCGGACTGTGCAAGACTGTGCTGATCACGCACGCCGAAAGCGGCAAGTCGAATATCGGCCGCACCCCGCGCATGACCGGCCCCGACAGCCTGAACGGACAGTTCGAGCTGCCTTACGGTGTCACCACACCGGCGAGCATGTTTCCGATTCCGGTGCTGCGCTACATGAAGACCCACGGCATCACCCACGAGCAGATCGCGATGGTCGCGGTGGTGCAGCGCGAATGGGCGGCGAAGAATCCGCGCGCCACCATGAAAGAGCCGATCACGGTTGCGGACGTCTTAAATTCGCGGATGATCGCCTATCCGTTCCGCATCCTGCAATGCTGCCTCGTCACCGACGGCGGCGGCGCGCTGATCCTGACCTCGGCCGACCGCGCCAGGGATTTCCCGACCAAGCCGGTTTATATCCTTGGGTCAGGCGAGAGCGTGGAAACACCGATGGTCAGCCAGATGCAGACTTTTGACAGCTCTCGCGCGTTCAAAGTGGCGGGGCCCCTTGCGTTCAAGGAGGCCGGCATCACGCACAAGGATGTCGATCACCTCATGGTCTATGACGCCTTTGCGCATCTGCCGCTCTATGGGCTCGGCGATCTCGGCTTCATGCCGCATGAAGAGACGGGAAAATTCATCGCCGGCGGCCATACGCGGCCCGGCGGCAAGCTGCCGCTCAACACCAATGGCGGCGGCTTGAGCTATATGCATTCCGGCATGTATGGCATGTACGCGCTGCAGGAGAGCGTGCGGCAGATGCGCGGCATCGCGCCGGCGCAGGTTAAGGACGCGAAAATTTCGGTCTGCCACGGTGTCGGCGGCATGTTTGCGGCGTCCGGCACGATCATCTTTACGAACGAACGGTAACAACGTCATTCCGGGATGGTCCGAAGGACCAGACCTCAGATGTGCAATTGCACATCGGGGAATCTCGAGATTCCGGGTTCACGCTTCGCGCGCCCCGGAATGACGAAACGGAGGGAGCGAGAAAATGGCGCAAGGCAAATCACTCGAAGGCAAATCCATCATCGTCACCGGCGCGGGCCGCGGCATTGGCCGTGAGATCGCGCTACTCTGCGCCGCCGAGGGCGCCAAGGTGGTGGTCAACGATCCCGGGGTTGCCGCCGACGGCTCGGGAACGAGCGCGGCACCTGCCGAAGAAGTGGTCGAGGAGATCAAGAAGCGCGGTGGCACGGCGATTGCGAATTTCGAGACGGTGGCGGAAGCCATTCCGGCGAGCCGGATCGTCAAGATGGCCACCGATCATTTCGGCAAGCTCGACGGCGTCGTCAACAATGCCGGTATCCTGCGCGACATGATCTTTCACCGCATGAGCGTGGAAGCCTTTGAATCCGTCATCAAGGTGCATCTGATGGGTTCGTTCTATGTCGCGCACGCCGCGGCAAGGCTGTTCCGCGAGCAGGAGAGCGGCTCGTTCGTGCATTTCACCTCCACCTCCGGCCTGGTCGGTAATTTCGGCCAGGCCAATTATGCGGCGGCGAAGCTCGGCATCGTCGGCCTATCGAAATCGATCGCGCTCGACATGAACCGCTTCAATGTGCGTTCGAATTGCATTTCCCCGTTCGCCTGGAGCCGGCTGATCGGAACCATTCCGACCGGAACCGAGGCCGAGAAGGCGCGCGTCGCAAAAATCCAGCAGATGGGGCCGGAAAAGATCGCCCCGGTCGCCGCCTATCTGCTTGGCGATGCCTCCAAGGACGTCACCGGGCAAATCTTCGGTGTGCGGATGAACGAGATTTTTCTTATGAGCCAGTCGCGACCCTTACGCTCGGTGCACCGCGGCGACGGCTGGACGCCGCAGACCATCGCCGAGCACGCCATGCCGGCGCTGAAACCGTCGTTCTACAAGCTCGATCGATCCGCCGACATTTTTAGTTGGGACGCGATCTGACAACGAAACAGGTCCATCTCTGGTTGCTCGCCCGCTTTATGCCGGATTGCGGGCACATGATTTCCTCCCAACAAAAAATAGGAGGAAACCATGACAACTCCGCTCACTTTTCCCGACAACCAGTGCCTCGGACGCCGCAACCTGCTCAAGGGCGCCGCGGCACTGGCCGCCACGGCCGTGACCATGAATGCGGCCTCTGCGGCGACCGTAACGCCGCTCGGCCAAACGGGTGCCCTAACCCCCTCAACCGATCCGCTGCCGCTGGGGCCGCTACCCGGGAGCCGCTATCCGGATTCTCGCCTGGAGTCCCTCAAGAAGCCCAAGGTTTCGTTCGGGCCAACCGATTTCCCGGCCTTCGCCGGCACCATGGCGGTTGAGCGCGTCGCGACCGGGACGCGCTGGGCCGAGGGCCCGGTCTACTTCCCGGCGACGCGTTTCGTGCTGTTCAGCGACATTCCCAACAACCGCATCATGCGCTTTTCGGAGGATGACGGTCACGTCAGCGTATATCGCCAGCCATCGATGAACTCGAATGGCAACACCATTGATCGGGAAGGACGCCTGATCACTTGTGAACATAGCGGCCGACGGGTCACCCGGACCGAACTCGACGGCTCGATCACGATCATCGCCGACAAGTACAATGGCAAGAAGCTCAATTCGCCCAACGACGCGGTCGTCGCTTCCGATGGCTCGATCTGGTTCACCGATCCCGTCTACGGCATCGGCGGTTACTATGAGGGCATCAAAGCCGAGCCCGAGCAGGAGAAGCACAACGTCTACCGGGTCGATC
>JBATYU010000370.1:0-11804 GCA_049674245.1 Bradyrhizobium sp.
GCGCAGGAGGACGCGGACCAGGCTACTCAGGAGGCCGCGCTGCGCCGTCTCGGTGTCGTTCGCGAGGTCCTGCACACGCTCACGACGCCGAAATTCGGCAAGCGCGACGCCGAGCCGAGATTGCCGACGCCAGAGGAGCGTCACCGAAAGATGCTGGGATTGCCATTCGATCGCGGCTTGACGCTCGCCGAAATCCACCGCGCCTACAAGCGTGCCGCCAAGACCGCGCATCCCGACGCCGGCGGCAACGCGCAGGCGTTTCTGGAATTGACCGCGGCGCGCGATGCGCTGATGCATCCCGGCGCGAAAAAGGGCTGACCACGCGCCGCATCTACAACAAAATGATTGCGTACGTCGCCTCAGAGCTGGACCGCGCGCCCCATCAAATCCGCGACCTCGACCGCCGGCCTCTGCTGGTAATCGCGAATCTCGACCTTGAATTGGCCGGGGTCGAGCACCGCCTCGGCGAATCTGACATGCGCGAAGGCCGGATCAGCGGCCGTATCCTTGATCAGCACGCGCCGCTGCTCGGGCGTCACCCGCGCGCCGAAAATGACCTTGCGGATGGCAATCGGAGGCAACCCGTACAGATGAACGGGAAAAGGCTGAGCGTCGATCGTCTGGAGCGACGACTCAAGCTTTCGAACGATCCGGTATTCCTGCTCGTAAGACCACTCCGGGCTTTTGACAAAGAAATGTTCGAACAGGATTTCGTCGGTCTCCGGAATCTTCGGACGCACCGCGGAATATCTCACGCGCCCGGCGCGCTCAAAATTCTGGTCGCGCGTGGTATGGCTGTTGAATTCGGGGCGGCTCGGATCGATTTCCACCGCGAGCCCGCGATGCTCGCCTGCGTAGTGGGCCCACAGCAGGAGATTGTCTGACGTCATCGAGAGCGACAGGATGCCGAACTCTTGATCGATCCTCTTCAGCTTGTCGATGGCTGCCTCGGACGGGATGGCCGGTGGCTCGCGCTTTGGCGCCATGCCCCAGAAATAGAAGATCGGCGGGATCAAGGCGGCGTCCGGGATGCGGCCCTGCGACAGGCCTTGCTGGATTTCCACGGTCTGGGTTGAGAGGCCGGCAAGGCCGGCGAGCCGCGCCGCCTCGGCCTCCTTGGCCTTGAAAGCCGGCATTTCAAAGGGATCGTTGAACGCGCCGGGTTGCGTGAAGCGGATGCGTTCGCGGCGAAAACTCTCGAACCGTTCGAACGGTATGTATTTGAAGTAACCCATCCCGAGCACTCCTGTCTCCGGAAGGTTCAGGGCGCACGCATGAATTGAGTATTTGAAGGGGGCAGGGAGGTTCAAAGCGAATGTAGACCGTAGATGGGTGGGTTAGTCTTACTGCCATAATCGGCTTATCCCCTCATCCTGAGGAGCTTGCGCAAGCAAGCGTCTCGAAGGACGAGGCCCGGAAATAGGCAGCGTGGCCTCATGGTTCGAGACGGCGCATGCGCGCCTCCTCACCATGAGGGTTTAATGACGCAGTAGGACTAATCCGCCCTCCCAATCATCACCGCGCCAGCGACGCCACGCACTCGATCTCGATCAGCATCTTTGGATCGGGCAGCGCCTGCACCACGCAGGTGGTTCGCGCGGGGTAGGGCTGTGGTCCGAACGCGCCCGCATACAGCGCATTCATCGGCGCGACATCGGACGCGCGCGTCAAGAGCACATTGACCTTGACCAGATCGCGGAAGGTCGCGCCGGCCTCATCAAGCACGCGCCTGATGTTTTTCACGACAAAGCCGAACTGCGCCTCGAAGGTCTCCGGCAGCGCGCCCTTGTCGTCGAAGCCGGGAATGCCCGAGACGAACAGCAAGTCGCCAACCCGCGCCGCAAAGGAGAGCGGCGGGGCTTTGATGCCGGCCGGCGGAGGAAAGTGTTTGATGGGCGCCATGGGTCACCTCTTTGTTTGGGCGGGAGAGTTTAGCGCAAGGGCGACGCAGCCCGGGAAAACAATACGCAGGGCGCGCGCGCGGATGGGGATTTCAGCCGATCGTTTTCGACGCGCGAAAAATATAGCGATTGCTGCTGAAGAAGTATTGGCCGGCTTCGTTCAACCGGGCGAACTCGTCGTACCATTGCTTGGGATCTTCGGCGGGAAGCTCATTCTTGCGGCCGACGAAATCGCGCATCAGGGCGGAGAGACCCTTGCTGTAGGTGTCATCGTGCCATTGCAGATTGAGAATGGGGAAGACGCTCGCGCCATCGAGTTGAAAACCTGCGTGGACCAAGCGGTTCGGAAGCGACCGGGGCAAGCGCGGATGGGCACAATGCGACTCCCAGGACTTCATCATCGCAGCCATCCGCTCCGGCTTCTCGGAATGCCACACGACGGCATCCCAATCCGTTGCTACAAACACAGCCCGGCCGCCCGGCCTTAGAACGCGGAACGCTTCGGCAAGGACGCGATCGATGTCGGGAACGTATTCCGCGACCTGGGTGCAAACGACGACATCGAACGCAGCGTCGGGCTGAGCAATCTCGGTGGCATCGCCGACCGCGTATGAAAGGAAGTCCGGCGGATCGCGCGACCGGCAGAGCGCGATCAGATCGCCCGAAATATCGATGCCGGTGACGCAGCCGTTAACGCCGACGGCGGCGGCCATGCTTTCGCACAGAAAGCCCGGGCCGCAACCGATATCCAGCACGCGCTCGCCTCCCGAGAGCGCGAGCTGCTTCAAGGTCTCCGAACGCTGCGCGACCACATCCGTGGTGAGGTAGACCTTTTCCAGCTGCCGCGCGGCGTCTTTGGTGAATGTCAGTCCGCTCATCGTGGCCTCAAAGACTGGGTTCGACGGAGCTTAGCGCAAAGCCGCGGGAGTAGCTATAATCGCAGCAAGCGCGAATCGGTCCGCGTCGCAAGACCCGCACACCTCCAGGGAGAAACCGTTGCCATGAACATCTCATCTGCCATCCGTGTCGTGCTCGTCGCACTCACCACTTTCGCCGGCGCCACGCTGTCCTCCGCTTCCCATGCCGACGAGGGCTTTGTGTCGCTCGTGATCTACAAAGCCGGATGGATCATCGGCGGCTCAGGCGGCAGCGGCGTGCTGAATTTTCACGGGCGGACCTACGCGCTCTCCACCGGCGGGTTGGACTACGGCCTTGTGTTCGGCGGATCGAAGACGGTGCTGCACGGCCGGGTCAGCAACATCTATCGTCCGTTGGACGTCGCCGGCGTCTATGGCGCAGCGGGCGCGGGCCTCGCGGTCGGCGGCGGCGCCCGCGCCATCGTGCTGACCAACCAGAAGGGCGCGGTGCTGGAATTGTCCGGCCGCCAGGTCGGGCTGATGGCGAACGCCGATTTGAGTGGGCTCGCGATCACGATGAGGTAGGGGGTAGGGTGGGTTAGGCGAAGCCGTAACCCATCGCTTTGATGGGAGAAGGTGGCGGATTACGCTGAGTTTATCATCGGGCGCGCGTTCGCGCGACCCGTTGGCTAATCCGCCCTTCTGTAACGGGCCTCGATCAGTCAATCCCTTTTTTGCGTTGTCCGCTCGCCGGGGTCTCGCTTCTGTACGGGGTCGGCGCAAGGCCGCCACCTGATGGGGTTGGAGAGGATAGGTCGACCAATCTACGGACGCGTGGTCGTGATGCCACTGGCGGATTAGCGGTCTGGCCTGATCCATCGTCCCGGCGAAGGGACTTCGCTTCGAGAAGGCCTGGTGTCGTGACCCGCCCGAAAACTGTTGCGTGTCTCCTGTTAGGTTGCCGCAGCCGCGGCGTTGAAGGGGGTTCCGTCGGCGAGCAAGCGGTGCATGATCACCGCAAGTCGGCGCGCGAGCGCCACTTTGGCCTTGCTCATGCCGGCGCGCCTGGCGATCCGCATCGCCCAGCTCTTCAATTGCGAACAGCCTTTGATCGGCTTGGTCAGCATGAGATGGGCGGCCTCGTAGAGCGCCGTGCGCACCGAGCCGTCGCCGATCTTGCTGATCCGGCCAGTGTAGTCGGTCTCACCGGATTGATGCTTCTTCGGGGTCAGCCCGAAGTGCGCTCCCACCTGCTTCGACGATTTGAACCGTCCCGGATCGTCGATGGCGCTGGCATAGGTGAGTGCGATGATCGGGCCGACCGCCGGGACTGACGTCAGAAGCCGTGCCTGCGTGTCGGATCGTACCATCTTGCGGGTCTGCTTCTCGAAAGCCGTGAACTCCTTCCGCAGCGACTCACGCACTGCCAGCAGCGCATCGGCGATTCTCTGAAGATGCGGGTGGTCTGTGACAAGTTCATTGATCCGTCCTGCAAACTCCCGCTCCGTCGTCTTGCCGACCTTAAGACCGAAGCCGCGCAGGATCCCGCGCAGGCTATTCTCCACGTCGCGAAGCTTCGATTGCACCAACTTGCGGGCCGTCAGTGTTGCCCGCGTCTCTTGCGCGCTCAGCGACTTGCAATGCACCGGTCGGAACCAGCCCAGCCGCATCAGCTGCGCAATCCCGCGCGCATCATTGCGATCAGACTTTACCGGCATCGCCTTGAATGCGTCACGCACGTGCCGCGTCTCCAGCAGCTCCACGGCAAGCCCGGCCGCCTTCATTGCCGCAAACAGCCACTGCGACAATGGCCCGGCCTCCAGCCCGATCCGCTCAAGGTCAAAACCCAGTGAACTGAACCAGGCGATCAATGCCTCTGGCTCACTCGCCACCCTGGCCTCGCGCAAAATCTTGCCATTTGCGTCAACAACACACACGCTTGAGCATTCCAATGACACGTCGATTCCGGCATACTGGTTCATGGTCGTTCCTCAATGATGCTTGGAGCAGGCTTGCCTGACTCCGTTCAACACCATCAATCTGAGGGACGACCGCCCATCTGCCTAGACCAGCCGCGAGCGAGCGCGCTACCACATAGCGCCGTAGCGAGTGAGCGGCTGCCCGACCTAGGCTGGCCCGTTACCTCATCTACGCTCTTGGTTCTGGATAGTCCGCCTTCGCGGACGAAGACAGTTCTGATTCAATTTTCAAACAGCCCGTGTTCGCAAACACGTCGCAAACACGCCTTCGCGATCTCGCGGCTGACCTTGCCCGAGTTTTTGCTATCAAATCCCGCTCTCTGAAGTTCAGAGGGCGCAGGGAATGCCGGGTGCCCGTTGCACCCGCAGCCTCGCGTGCGAAAGTAAAAAAGCACACGAGTTAATCACCACAGGTTCACCGGAGTCATTCCGACATTCCCTGCACGATGGGTCGACGGCTTATGATCGTGCTCTCCCCCGGTGTCCGTCCCGGTGTCCGGGCTTGTTAGCCACCGTCGCCGGCGGATCGACCCGCCAACTTGATCCCAGCGTCGGGGGATCAGGACCACACGACTTCGCCGTACGCATGTGCGTCGCTCGCCTCGCGACACCCACGCGTCCACCGCCTCCCGCCCCGCATTTCGGGACGATCGCGAGCCGCCCCTCTGAGGGACGAGACGGCGAAACCATAGCTTGATTTGCATTTCGGAGAAACAGAAATATTTTTGCGAGAGGGGCTAGACATGCCACAATCAGAAGGTGACCTGATTTGCCCGTCGGGTTATTTTGCCGCACCCGCTGCATCCAGATTTGACTTGCGCACCAAGCGAAGCAGCCCGCAGCACGCGCAACGAAGCAGCCCTGCAGGGTTTGTCAGCGAAGAGGCTGGGTACGCCTAGCCTCGAAGCGTAACCCGCCATTTTCGCCCAACACGAAAGCGCTTGTCCGCATCGCTCAAGAAAAGCGAAGGCAAAAGCGATTGCACTCGCCTCGATCCTGAATACGATTGTCGCGGACTGGTCTGACCGGGAGCCTTGCGATGCCCCTCAACACCGACAAAATCGACGACGCGGCGCTTGCGCTGCTCTATCTGACCCTGCATGACGGCGACAGGGCCTGGAAAGGCTTTGACTGGGACGTGCTCGGCCGCCTGCACGACAAGGGGATGATCCACGACCCCGTCGGCAAGGTGAAATCGGTGGTCTTCACGCAAGAGGGCCTGGATCGGGCGAAGCAATTGTTCGAGACGATGTTCAAGACGTAAGGCAGTCGGCAGACTCGTAGGGTGGGTTGGCGAAGCGTAACCCACCATCTTTGTCCCGCAAGAACGGTGGGTTTCGCCTGCGCTCAACCCACCCCATGCTTGCTGACGAAGACGCGCGACTTGCAACGTGGGGTGGTCGAGCTAGGATGCGGCTCGGGAGCGGAGATCAATGGAAATCCTCGATCTGAAGTTCGCAGGCATCCCCGTTTGGATAATCCTCCTTGTCGCGGCCATTTGCTACAACGGACGCTACGCGTTTCGGGAATGGCGTAAAGATCGGGAGATGGTACGTGAGGTCGAGGCGGCTCAACGCAAGTTCAAAGCCGAGCATGAATGGAAGCCGCGGATGGTAGGCGGCGTCGATTGCGGTGAATGGGTGTGCAAAGACGGTCGTCCTGTGGGCATCGACCATTGATAGACTAAGAGATGCTCCGTCTTCACGGATTTGAGTTCTGTTTAGCTCGTAGGGTGGGTAGAGCGCAGCGAAATCCACCGTCTTGCCATTTTGCGAAGTGGTGGGTTGCGCGGAGTTTATCATCGGGCGCGCATTAGCGCGACCCGTTGGCTAAACGTACTGCGTCATCAAATCCTCATGGTGAGGAGGCGCTCATGCGCTGTCTCGAACCATGAGGCCCCCGGCGCCCATTTCTGGGCTTCATCCTTCGAGACGCTTGCTGGCGCAAGCTCCTCAGGATGAGGGATAAAGCTGGTTATAACGCAGTGAGGCTAATCCACCCTGCGATTTCTGCTATTTTTCAAACCGTATTTTTTCGCCCGTGAGGGGGTTGATTCCAAAGCTCGGCTTGTCGTCGGAGTCGTCATCATCGTCGGGGTATTGCGCAGGAGCCTCGCCACGAGTCGCAACGATGCGCGGATACCGAGCCTTGGCGCTCTTCTTTCCGATTGTGCGCAAGGTTATTCGAAAGAGCCAGTCGTCGCCGTAGTCGAACAGAAACAGCATGGTGTGCCCAACCTCGGGGAAGGCCTGCGATATTCTGGTCTTCTTGACGCCGAGCACCCGTGGATCGGCATCGCCCATATCCGCGAAGAGCTCGTATTTGGGAAACGTCTTGTGGATTTTGGCGGGAGTGAGCCCAGTGTAGAAGCCGAAGGCGTGATCGAAATCGAAATCGAACGAGGAGACGATGGCCTCGGCCAGCACGTACAGCGACCTTGCAGGGTCGAGTTCAATGTCCCGATAGATCGACGCGCTGCCCTGGAGCGCTGCTCGAAAGATGAAGGTGTCCGTTCCGGCCATCTCGAAGCTCAAGTAGGGGATTGTTCGGTGGGTTAGCCGACTTGTCGGCCGTAGCTCGAAGAGTGAAGGCGGATCATCCGCGCGGCGCGGGCCGCGGCAGCTCGTTCGCCGAGCCCCAGGTCGCCACCCAGGTCTTCACATCGTCCAGCGCAACGGCCGCGCGCGTCTGTTTGAAGGCATTCAGGCGCCGGCGGTCCTCCCCGATATCGGGACCAGCGATATCGACGACGGAATCGAGAAGCGCCACGGCCTCCGCGAGCACCGCGGCGACATCCTGCCCGCGTTCGCTGGCCATTTCGCGCAGGCGCGCGTCGGTGTCGGCGTCGATATCTAGCGTGCGATGGATGGTGTTCATGAAGGGAAGGATAATTGCAGGCGGACGATTTGTCGAGATGATCAGGGGACGCAACCCGCTCAAGCGCGGCACGGGCTGGCGATCGGCGGCGGCGCACATGCGATTGTGCTCACCAACCAAAAGGGCGCGGCGCTGGAACCGTCCGGCCATCAGGTGCGGCTGATGGCGAATGCGGATTTGAGCAGGCTCGCGATCAGGTTGAAGTAGGGAGGTAGTCCGGTAGCCCGCATGAGCCAACGGGTCGCGAATGCGCGCCCGATGATAAACTCCGCGATATGCGGGTTCACAGCCCCGGATGTCGCTCCGCTCATCCGGGCTACATTAGCTCGCGATTACGTTGAAATGGCGGGTCGGCGTGCAGCGACGTGCGGCTACTTGGCTCCGATCGAATTCGCCAGCTCCTGCCATGGCTGCACCGACCAGTGACCTGATGCGGCGCCGGATGGCGAGGCCAGCACGAAGACAATTATTGGGAAATCTTCCAGTGGCGGCTGACGGCCCAGCGAAACCGCTTTCGTCGGTCGGCCGTAGAAAAGGCTTGCGGCCTTCTTGCTAGTGAATGCGATTGTCTTAGGTCGGTATTGCAGCATCTTTTCGCGGAAGGCCGAAAGATCGACGGGGGAGTTGAGGGCCTCGTGGTCCATTCCCGTCCCAAATTTGCACATATCGGTGAAGCCAATACCGAGTTTCAACAGGGTTGGAAATTCATGCGGTTCATATCGGCGCGGCGTTATGCCGACCTCGTGGATGATGCGCCAAAAGCGATTGCCAGGATGTGCGTAATAAAAACCCACGGCGGCTGAGCGCTTGCTAGCCGCCGTGCCCACGAAGACTAATCGCAGATTCTCCCGAAGTTGATCAGGGAGCCTCTCTATCGATTTGGTCAGCACCCTCACAACACCCGATTACTCTCCTTCACCTTCTCCGCATCCAGATACACCTGCCCGCCCATCTCCTTGAACTTGGCGCTCATCTTCGCCATCCCGTCCTCGATGGTGCCTGACATCGACATGCCCACCGCCGCCGGATCGTTCAGCGTCGCTGCATAATCCCGCACGTCCTGCGTGATCTTCATCGAGCAGAACTTTGGGCCGCACATCGAGCAGAAATGCGCGACCTTGTGCGCTTCCTTCGGCAGGGTCTCGTCGTGGAAGTTTTTGGCCGTCTCCGGATCGAGCCCGAGGTTGAACTGGTCGACCCAGCGGAAGTCGAACCGCGCGCGCGACAGCGCATCGTCGCGCAGTTGCGCGGCGGGGTGGCCCTTGGCCAAATCGGAGGCGTGCGCCGCGATCTTGTAGGTGATGACGCCGGTCTTGACGTCGTTGCGGTCGGGCAGGCCAAGATGCTCCTTTGGCGTCACGTAACAGAGCATCGCGCAGCCGAACCAGCCGATCATGGCCGCACCGATGCCGGAGGTGATGTGGTCATAGCCCGGCGCGATGTCGGTCGTGAGCGGGCCTAACGTATAAAATGGCGCCTCGCCGCATTCTTTCAGCTGCTTGTCCATGTTGATCTTGATCTTGTGCATCGGCACATGGCCGGGGCCTTCGATCATCACCTGGCAGCCCTTGTCCCACGCGATCTTCGTCAGCTCGCCGAGCGTCTCGAGTTCGGCGAATTGCGCGCGGTCGTTGGCGTCCGCGATCGAGCCGGGGCGCAGGCCGTCGCCGAGCGAGAACGAGACATCGTACTTCCGCATCAGATCGCAAATCTCGTCGAAGCGCGTGTACAGAAAACTCTCCTTGTGATGCGCCAGGCACCATTTTGCCATGATCGAGCCGCCGCGCGAGACGATGCCGGTGACGCGGTTGGCGGTGAGATGAATGTAGGGCAGGCGCACGCCGGCGTGGATCGTAAAGTAGTCGACGCCCTGTTCGCACTGCTCGATCAGCGTGTCCTTGTAGACTTCCCAGTCGAGTTTGACGGGATCGCCGTTGACCTTCTCCAGCGCCTGGTAGATCGGCACGGTCCCAATCGGGATCGGGGCATTTCGAAGAATCCATTCGCGGGTGGTGTGGATGTTGCGGCCCGTCGAAAGGTCCATCACGGTGTCGGCGCCCCACCGGATCGCCCACACCATCTTGTCGACTTCTTCCTCCACCGACGAGGTCACCGCGGAGTTGCCGATATTGGCGTTGATTTTTGTAAGGAAATTGCGGCCGATGATCATCGGCTCCAGTTCGCCATGGTTGATGTTGGAGGGAATGATGGCGCGACCCCGAGCGATTTCGCTGCGCACGAACTCCGGCGTGATGAACGCGGGAATTTCCGCGCCAAAGCTTTCGCCATCGGCCAGCGCCGCTTCCGCGCGTTCGAGCTGTGTCTTGCGGCCGAGGTTTTCGCGCATCGCCACATAGATCATCTCCTTGGTGATGATGCCGGCGCGGGCGAATTCGAGCTGCGTGATCTTGTGGCCATCAAGCCCGCGCAGCGGCTTGTGATAGGCGGAGAACGCCTTTGCCGCCTTGTCGGCGGAGACGTTGCCGTTATCGACGGGGAGAATCGCGCGGCCATCATATTGCTCGACGCCGCCGCGCTCCTTCACCCAGGCGGTGCGGCTGCGCGGCAGCCCGGCATTGACGTCGATGGTAACGGACGGATCGGTGTAGGGACCGGAGGTGTCGTAGACGACGGGGTTGGGCTCGCCGGCGCCTTCGCTCAGCATGATCTCGCGCAGCGGCACGCGCACATCCGCCGCCGCATCGGGGTTAACAAAAATCTTGCGCGAGGATGGCAGCGGGCCGGTGGTGACGGCGGGCTTCAGCTCAGCCGTATTCACAGGTCTATTCATGGTGTTGCTCCCTTTCCGGACTTCAAGTTTGTTTCAATGCCGATATCCAAAAAAGCAAAACAGCAATCCGAGCGCGACCCAGATCGCGGCGGCGATCGGGGTGAAGGTCGGTTGCTTGAGGACGGCGCGTCCGGTCTTGACGAGGAACGGCGGCTCGAACAGCCGTATGGCACCGCCGATGGCGCAGAGCCAGCCGAAGATGGTGATCAGCACGCGCCAGTCCGCGGTCCAGACATTGTGCGTCAGCACGATAGCAAGCCCGGCCGGCATGATGATGAGCCCTGCGAGAAACATCAGCGCCCGGCTCGCC
Organism: Bradyrhizobium sp.; assembly: GCA_049674245.1. Lineage (GTDB taxonomy): Bacteria > Pseudomonadota > Alphaproteobacteria > Rhizobiales > Xanthobacteraceae > Bradyrhizobium. The sequence continues at coordinate 10,716 of JBATYU010000370.1, forward strand.
AAAAATTCCTCGGCCATCTCGCGGAAGCCGCGCTGGTTGGCGAACACGGCGAGCCCGATCACGAGCATTACCGGCCCGATCAGTCTTGCGAGAAAGAGCGATGTTTGCATCGGCCATCCTCCTCATGTTGCACGTACGCCCGCGCCAGTGCCGTCATCCTGAGGTGCGAGCTCTTGCGAGCCTCGAAGGATGACGGGGCCGGGCCGTCGCCCTTCGAGGGCCGCTGAAGCAGCGGCCACCTCAGGGTGACGGTTGAAAGTCCTTTGCTTTGTCATCATCACGCGGCCTCCGCGTTCAGTCCGAGCCAGGCGCGCACCCGCGCGTCGGGGTCGGCGTTTTGCGTCACGTCGCTGACGACCGCGATGGAATCGGCGCCGGCCGCGAAGATAGCGGCGGCCTGCTCGAGCTTGATGCCGCCGATCGCCACCAGCGCAATGGTGCCGACGCGCTTCTTCCATTCGGTAATCCTTGCGATGCCCTGCGGCGCAAAACGCATCGATTTCAGCGTGGTCGGAAAGATCGGTCCGAGCGCGATATAGTCGGGTTTTGCGCGGAGCGCCGTTGCCAGTTCCTCATCGTCATGGGTGGAGAGGCCGAGCGTCAGTTTTGCGTCGCGGATCGCCTCGAGATCGGCGTCGGCCAAATCAGCTAGGTCTTCCTGGCCGAGATGCAGATGCTTTGCTCCGGCCACGATCGCCGCGCGCCAATAATCGTTCACGACAAGCTTGGTCGGCGAGCCTTTGGTCACCGCGAGCGCGTCGCGCACGATCTGCAGCGCCTCGCCATCGCTAAGATTTTTCGCGCGCAACTGGACGGTGCCGACGCCAAGCTTGGTCAGCCGCGCGACCCAACTGAGGCTGTCGACGACCGGATAAAAGCGGTCAGGATACGCGTGGCGATCCGGATCCGCGTGGCGATCAGGATAAGGCATGCCAAACAGGTGTCCCAACGACGGGGGTTGAAGGAGAGGCGAAGTCGCGGGCTTCCATCAGCCCGGCTTCATAGGCTAAGCGTCCGGCCTCGACGCCGGCGCGGAACGCGCCCGCCATCGTGACGGGATCGGCGGCTTTCGCGATCGCGGTGTTGAGC